>NZ_JBSGUP010000109.1:0-16742 GCF_053607985.1 Streptomyces sp. NPDC055078 | reverse complement strand
AGGAGCGGGTCCTCGCCGACACCCTCGGCCACACGCCCGAGGGCGAGGTCCACATAGACGACGTCCCGGCGCTCGGCGACTGGAAGACCGCGTGGGACCACATCGCCTTCGACGGCTTCCTCGGCTCCCGCATGATCCTCCAGACCATCTGGCAGGGCTGTGACTCCGCCCTCGCCGCGCCCCTCGTCCTCGACCTGGCCCGGCTCACCGCCCGCGCCCATGAGCTGGGCATCGCCGGCCCGCTCCCCGGCCTCGGCTTCTACTTCAAGGACCCCGACGGCGGGCCGTCCGCCCTCTCCGACCAGTTCACCGCCCTGCTCTCGTTCGCCGAACGACTGCGGGAGACCCGGTGACCCTCCTCGGCCGGGTGCTCTCCTCCCCTTCCCGCCGCCGACGCCCTCTGCTCACGAGTGCCATGGGCCTGCTGCGGCGGGCGAGCCCCCTGGTGCCGGAGCCGCGCGCCTGGGCGGAACTGCTGCGTCTCTCAGCCCTGTTCACCGTGCCCGGCGACGCCCTCGCGGGGGCCGCCTCCCTGGGCGCCCGCCCCAACCGGGGCACCGCGCTCGCCCTCGGCACCTCGCTCTGTCTCTACGAAGCGGGCATGGCACTCAACGACTGGGCCGACCGCGACGAGGACGCCATCGACCGGCCGCACCGCCCCATCCCCTCGGGCCGCATCACCCCGGCCGCCGCCCTCACCGCCGCCACCGTCCTCACCGCCGGCGGCCTCACCCTCGCCGCCCGCGCCGGCCGCCCCGCCCTCACCACCGCCACCCTCCTCACCGCCACCGTCTGGTCCTACAACCTCCACTTCAAACACACCCCCGCCGGCCCCGCCGCGATGGCAACCGCCCGCGCCCTCGACCTCCTTCTGGGCGCGGTGGCGACGGAGTCGGCCGGACGGGCAAACCCAGCCTCGCCGGTGTCCGGTGCCGCCCGCCCGCTGCCCGGGGCGACCGGGTCGGCAAATCCAGCCCCGCCGGCGTTTGAGGCGCTGGGTCCGGTTCCCGGCGTTGTTCGGTCTTCGTCCGGTGCGACCGGGTCGGCATTTTCAGCCTCGCCGGCGTTTGAGGCGCGGGGTCCGGGGCGGAGCCCCGGCAAGGGCCCGCACAGGCCAGCACGAGGAACCCCCCACCCCGCCCGCGCAGCGGCAACCGCCGCGCTCACCCTCGGCGCCCACACCTACGCCGTCACCTCGGTGTCCCGGCACGAAACCCAGGGTGGCGCACCGCTGACCCCTCTCGCCGCACTCGCCGCGACCCTCGCGCTGGGCGTCCGTGCGGCAGCGGTACGCCCCGGCGGTGAGCCCCGCGCCGCCGACCCGCCGCGTAAGACTCTCCCGACGGCGGACGGCCTCGGCACCCGGCCAGCAGCCGGGCCTCACGGGGCGGACACCTACGCGGGACACCTCCTCCGTTCCGCCCTCGCGGCGAAGTACCTGCGTACCGCCGCCACCCCCTATCTGCACGCCGCGCTCAACCCCTCCCCACCGCTCACCCAGCGCGCCGTCGGCGGCGGCATCCGGGCGATGATCCCGCTCCAGGCCGCCCTGGCGGCCCGCGCCGGACACCCCGCAGGCCGGCTCACGGCGCTCGCGCTGATGGGACTCGTCCCGCTCGCCCGCAAGCTCGCACGAAAGGTGAGCCCGACATGAGCCCCACCCCCGCCGAAGCCGGAGCCGCCGAGGCCGGAGCCACTGGAGCCCGAGCCACCGAAGCCCGAGCGGCCCAGGCCCGACCCACCGAAGCCCGGACCCCGGACCGGCCGTCCGCCCGGACCCCCCCCCCCCCCCCGCGCCGCGGCTACGGCACCAACGGTCTCACCGACCTCCGGCTGCCCGACGCCCTCGCCCTCCTCGCCGACCTGGGGTACGACGGCGTCGGACTCACGCTCGACCATATGCATCTCGACCCCCTCGCCCCCGGCCTGTTCACCCGCGTCCGCGACACCGCCGCCCGGCTCGCCGCGCTGGGGCTCGATGTCACCGTGGAGACCGGCGCCCGCTATGTGCTCGATCCCCGCCGCAAGCACGGCCCCTCCCTGCTCGACCCCGACCCGGCCGCCCGCGCCACCCGTACCGGCCTGCTGGTGACCGCCGTGGAGATCGCGGCCGACCTCGGCGCACACGCCCTGCACTGCTTCAGCGGCGTCGTGCCCGACGGCCCCGATGCCACCGACCCGGCCACCGCCTGGAAGAGACTGGCGGAGTCGCTCACCCCGGTGCTCGAAGCGGCACGGAGCGCCGGAGTACCCCTCGCGGTCGAGCCCGAGCCGGGCCATCTCCTCGCCACGCTCGACGACTTCCATCACCTCCGTGAACTGCTCGGCGACCCCGAACCCCTCGGACTCACCCTCGACATCGGCCACTGCCAGTGCCTGGAGGACCGCTCGCCCGCCGACTGCGTACGCGACGCCGCGCCCTGGCTGCGCCATGTCCAGATCGAGGACATGCGCCGCGGCGTCCATGAACACCTCCCCTTCGGCGACGGCGAGATCGACTTCCCGCCCGTACTCGAAGCCCTCGCAGCCACCGGCTACCAGGGCCTGACCGTCGTAGAACTACCCCGTCACTCCCACGCGGGCCCCGAACTCGCCCGCACCTCCATCGAGTTCCTCCGCAGGAACGGAGCGACGCCGGCATGACGACCATGACGACGATCCGCGAGGAACTCGCCCCCCGTCTCACCGCCGAAGCCCGCGCCTGGCTCGACACGGCCCTCACCGAAGCGGCCCGCGCTGCCCGGGTGACCCGCACCCCCGGGATGCCGGAAGCCGCCCCACCCCCCTGGGAACTGCGCTTCGCCGCCGCCGGACGCCACTGCGGCCAGGACAACGCCGACTCCGCACGCACGCTGCTCCTCATCGCGGCACGGCCCGACCGCCCGACCCTGACCCGCCTCTATCAGCAGGGCAGCGCCGCCGAGCGCCGCGCGCTGCTCCTCGCCCTCCCGCACCTCGACGGCCTCACCCCGCCCGCCGCCGCACTGCCGCTCATCGAGGACGCACTGCGCACCAACGACACCCGGCTCGTCGCCGCCGCGGTCGGCCCCTACGCTGCCCGGCACCTCGACGCGCACGGATGGCGGCACGCCGTCCTGAAATGCCTCTTCACGGGTGTCCCCGTCGATGCCGTCGACGGCCTGGAGCACCGCGCCCGAGGCGACGGCGAACTGGCCCGCATGCTCGCCGACTACGCCGCCGAGCGCACCGCCGCCGGCCGCGACACACCCGCCGATCTCATCCGTGTGCTGACCCTGACCGGTGAGCCGTCCCCGTCGCCCGCCGAGGAGTCCTGATGCGCATCTTCGATCCCCATATCCATATGACCTCCCGCACCACGGACGACTACCAGGCGATGTACGACGCCGGAGTCCGCGCCCTGGTCGAACCCTCCTTCTGGCTCGGCCAGCCCCGCACCTCGCCCGCCAGCTTCTACGACTACTTCGACGCCCTCCTCGGCTGGGAGCCCTTCCGCGCTGCCCAGTACGGCATCGCCCACCACTGCACGATCGCCCTCAACCCCAAAGAGGCGAACGACCCCCGCTGCACCCCCGTCCTCGATGAACTGCCCCGCTATCTCGTGAAGGACTCCGTCGTCGCCGTCGGCGAGATCGGCTACGACTCGATGACCCCCGCCGAGGACACCGCCCTCGCCGCCCAGCTCCAGCTGGCCGCCGACCACGCACTGCCCGCCCTCGTCCACACCCCGCACCGCGACAAGCTCGCCGGTCTCCACCGCACCGTCGACGTCATCCGCGAATCGGCCCTCCCCCCGGAGCACGTCCTCCTCGACCACCTCAATGAGACGACCGTAAAGCACGCCACTGACAGCGGCTGCTGGCTCGGCTTCTCCATCTACCCGGACACCAAGATGGACGAGGACCGGATGGTCGGCGTCCTCAGGACGTACGGAACGGAGAAGGTCCTCGTCAACTCCGCCGCCGACTGGGGCAGGAGCGACCCGCTCAAGACCCGTAAGGTCGCCGACGCCATGCTCGCGGCGGGCTTCAGCGACGACGACGTCGACCAGGTGCTGTGGCGCAACCCCGTCGCGTTCTACGGCATCAGCGGACGCCTCCAGCTCGACGTACCCGCACCCGAGACCCTGCACGAGGGCAACTCCATCCTGCGCGGCGGAGAATAAGAGGGGAGAGCCATGCGCTTCCGTCACCCCGACGGGACAGTCGTCCACCTCTCGTACTGCACCAACGTCCACCCCGCGGAGACCCTCGACGGCGTCCTCGCCCAGCTCCGCGACCACTGCGAACCCGTCCGCAGACGCCTCGGCCGCGACCGTATCGGCATCGGCCTGTGGCTCGCCAGGGACGCGGCCCGCGCCCTGATCACCGACCCCTCCGCACTGCGCGGACTGCGCGCCGAACTGGACCGCCGCGGTCTGGAGGTCGTCACCCTCAACGGCTTCCCGTACGAGGGCTTCGGCGCCGAAGCCGTCAAGTACCGGGTCTACAAACCCGACTGGTCCGACCCCGAACGCCTCGCCCACACCACCGACCTGGCCCGGCTGCTCGCCGCGCTGCTGCCCGACGATGTCACCGAAGGCACCGTCTCCACCCTGCCGCTCGCCTGGCGCACCGACTTCGGCCCCGCCGCGGCATCCGCCGCGATGACCGCACTCAGCACCCTCGCCGAACGGCTCACCGCCCTCGCCGACCTCACCGGGAAGTCGATCAGGGTCGCCCTCGAACCC
Organism: Streptomyces sp. NPDC055078; assembly: GCF_053607985.1. NCBI lineage: Bacteria > Bacillati > Actinomycetota > Actinomycetes > Kitasatosporales > Streptomycetaceae > Streptomyces > Streptomyces sp. NPDC055078. The sequence goes on along the minus strand of NZ_JBSGUP010000109.1, from coordinate 12,034 downwards.
GAGCCCGGCTGCACCGTCGAAACCACCGCCGACGCGATCGGACCCCTCACCGCCATCGGCTCCGACCGGCTCGGAGTCTGCGTCGACACCTGCCATCTCGCCACCTCATTCGAGGACCCCAGTACCGCGCTCGCCGCCCTCGCCGCCGCCGGGATCACCATTCCCAAGGCCCAGCTCTCCGCCGCCCTGCACGCCGAGGAACCCCACCTCCCCGAGGTACGGGACGCGCTCGCCGCGTTCGACGAACCCCGCTTTCTGCACCAGACCCGCACCCGTACGGCCGCCGGGCTGCGCGGCACCGACGACCTCGGCGAGGCCGTCTCCGGCCAGGCGCTGCCCGACGCGGCCCCCTGGCGGTCCCACTTCCACGTCCCCCTGCACACCCCGCCCGCCCCGCCGCTGACCTCGACCCTGCCCGTACTGGAGGACACCCTGGCGCTCCTCGTCGGCGGCCCTGAGCCGACGACCCGCCATCTGGAGGTCGAGACCTACACCTGGGGGGCACTCCCCGCCGAGCTGCGCCCCCGCAACCGCACCCAGCTCGCCGAGGGCATCGCCGCCGAACTCACCCTCGCCCGCGATCTGCTGGCCGGCCTCGGACTCAAGGAGCTGCCATGAGCGGCTGCGTCGGACTCAAGGAGCTGCCATGAGCGACAGCGCAAGTCCCACCCCCCTGCTGGTCGTGGACGTCGTCGGCCTCACCCCCCGGCTGCTCGCGCACATGCCCAACCTCACCGCGCTCGCCGCGTCCGGCTCACAGGCGCCCCTGTCCACCGTGCTGCCCGCGGTGACCTGCGCCGCCCAGTCCACGTTCCTCACCGGCACGCTCCCCGCCGAACACGGCATCGTCGGCAACGGCTGGTACTTCCGCGAACTGGGCGACATCCTGCTGTGGCGCCAGCACAACGGCCTCGTCTCCGGCGACAAGGTCTGGGACGCCGCCCGCCGCGCCCACCCCGGCTACACCGTGGCCAATGTCTGCTGGTGGTACGCGATGGGCGCCGACACCGACTTCACCGTCACCCCGCGTCCGGTGTACTACGCCGACGGCCGTAAGGAACCCGACTGCTACACCCGGCCCCCCGCCCTGCACGACGAACTCACCGGGAAGTTCGGCACCTTCCCCCTGTTCCACTTCTGGGGCCCCGGCGCCGATCTCGTCTCCAGCCAGTGGATCATCGACGCGACCCGGCACATCATGCGCACCCGCCACCCCGATCTGACGCTCTGCTACCTCCCGCATCTGGACTACGACCTCCAGCGCTACGGCCCCGACGACCCGCGCTCCCACCGCGCCGCCACCGAACTCGACACCGCCATCGCCCCGCTCCTCGACGACGCCCGGCGCGAGGGGCGTACGGTCGTCGTCCTCTCCGAGTACGGCATCACCCGGGTCAGCCGCCCCGTCGACATCAACCGCGCCCTGCGCCGCGCCGGCCTCCTCGAAGTCCACACCCAGGACGGCATGGAGTACCTCGACCCGATGGCCTCCCGCGCCTTCGCGGTCGCCGACCACCAGATCGCACATGTCTACGTCCGCCGGCCCGAGGACCTGGAGGCCACCCGGGAGGCCCTCGCCGGCCTCCCCGGCATCGAGCGGCTGCTGGCCGACGAGGGGAAGAAGGAGCACGGCCTCGACCATCCGCGCTCCGGCGAACTGGTCGCCATCGCCGAACCCGACGCCTGGTTCACGTACTACTACTGGCTCGACGACGCCCGCGCCCCCGACTTCGCCCAGCTCGTCGAGATCCACCGCAAGCCCGGCTACGACCCCGTCGAGCTGTTCATGGACCCGCTCGACCCGTACGTCAAGGTCAGGGCGGCCACCGCCGTCGCCCGCAAGAAGCTCGGCATGCGCTACCGCATGGCGGTCGTACCGCTGGACCCCGCACCGATCCGCGGCAGCCACGGCCGCCTCCCCCCGAGCGACGACGAAGGTCCGCTCCTGCTGTGCTCCACCCCCCACGCGGTCGACGGCCGGGTCGCGGCCACCGACGTGAAGTCCCTGCTGCTCCACCTGGCCGGCCTCACCCGGGGCGCCGCTCCCACCGGACCCACCACCGAATCCGCAACCGACCCCGTTCCCCGACCCTCAGCCGAAAGAGAGAGACCGTGACCCCGTTCAAGGACGAACCCGGCACCGACGACGCCCTGCGCCGCACCCTCGGCGTCGACCGCCGCCGCTTCCTCAGCACCTGTACCGCCGTCGGCGCGGCGGCGGTCGCCGCCCCCGTCTTCGGCGCGTCGCCCGCCTTCGCCGACGGCAAGGGCCGCGACGAGGACGACGACGAGGGACGCGGCCACGACCGCAAGGCCCTCATCCCCGCCCACAAGCGCGGCCTCATCCTCTACACCGTGCGGGACGCGACAGGCCGCGACCCGCTCGCCTCCGATCTGCCCTCCGGCTTCCGCGAGGTCTTCAAGCAGCTCGCCCGCTACGGCTACCGGCAGGTCGAGTTCGCCGGATACGGCCAGCACGCCAACGCCCCCGGCGGCGCGAACCTCGACTCCCCCCAGGGCGCCAGGCTGCTCCGCTCCTGGCTGGACGACTACGGGCTGCGCGCCCAGGGCAACCACGGCTTCATCCCCGGGTCCTGGCCGCTCAGCGCCCCCGACCTGGACCGGTTCAAGCAGGCCCTGGAGATAGCCAACATCCTCGGCATGGGCCATATGGGCACCGGTGGCGACCCCACCTGGGGCGCCACCCAGGCCGAGTGGGACGTCGCCGCCGACAAGTGGAACGCCCTCGGAGCCATCGCCCGCCGCGCCGGCATCAAGCTCTACACGCACAACCACGACGGCGCGTACGACTTCCTCCTCGACCGGGGCCCGCTCGACGCCCAGGGCCGCCCGACCCGCAGCTCCGGCATCCGCAGGCTGGAGTACTTCCTGCGGCGGACGGACCCGAGGAACGTCTGGCTGGAGATGGACATCTACTGGGCGCATGTGGCCCGGTACAAGTTCCACACCTACACCGACGAAGAGGGCAGGAAGCGCACCAGCGTCTTCGACCCGGCGCGGCTCGTCGACCGCCACAACAAGCGGTACCCGCTGTTCCACGCCAAGGACGGGGTGATCAACACATCGAGTGGGCAGGGCTACGACATGGTCCCGTTCGGCACCGGTGACATCGACTACGAGCGGTTCTTCTCCCGGGTGGGCGAGCGCAACTACCACAACCCGATGGTCGAGCAGGACAACGCCCCCAGCGGCACCGTGCCCGGCCAGTCCCTGGAGTACGCGAAGACCGGTTACGACAACCTCGCCGCGCTGCGCCGCCGCCGCTGAGGCCCGGCCGTGCCCACCGCCTTACGTCCCCCCACCACCCGTACCGGCGGCGGCGATCCCGCCGCCGGTACCCTCTGAGCCCTGAGGCCCCCGGAACACCCCGGGAGCCTCGCGGCGCCGCCCCGCCCGCCGCCCGCGCGTCCTCAGGTGGCTACCGATGGAATTGACCGAGAGCACAGTGAAGGTGCTCGCCGTTTCCTGGCCTCTCTGCGCGGGGGTGGTCATCGTCGTCGCGGGCGTCCGTGACCTGCGCCGGCGCAAGAGGGCGACGGCCCCGCGGTGGGCGGGCTACGGCTCCCCGTTCCTGGTCACCGCCGCCCTGGCGCTGGTGATCCAGGGAGTCACCGGGGCGTTCACCGGCGCCACCGAGTGGAAGCTCACGCTGATCATGGCCGGGGTCAACGGTCTGGCCGCCACCGCCGTCGTCTTTCTGCTCGCCCTCAGGGAGGGAGCGCCGGCGCCGGGGGCACGTGCGGTCCAGCTGGTGGGCGTGACCGTCGGTGTGGCCGGCGGTCTGGCCGGCGGCGCGGGTCTCTGGGCCTTCGGCTGAGGTTCCGGGGAACGCGGAGGCCGTTCCGGCGGACGACTCCCGGCCGCCGGTCCAGGACCGCGGGCGAAGACCGCGTCACTGACAGCAGCCGTACGGATACCCACTGCGGTCGCGTCGCCCCGCCCTTCCCCCGTCCCCCGATCGGCTGCCCCGCACCCCACTGACCACGGGATATACGGGTGAGAGGCACCCCGGAGCCCTGGTATCGTTGTCCTTGTCGCCCCGGGCAACCGCGGCGGTCCACTCGTCCGGGTGGCGGAATGGCAGACGCGCTAGCTTGAGGTGCTAGTGCCCTTTATCGGGCGTGGGGGTTCAAGTCCCCCCTCGGACACCAGCTGGAACCCCTGTTGATCAGGGGTTTTCTGCATTTCTGGGCTGTGGCGTGACCAACCACGTGACCAACAGCCTGAAGATTCCCTAGGTCAGACCAGGGAGGACAGGCCGAGTCGGCCCGCACCGGAGGCGGCCAGTCGGCGCGCTCCGTCCTTACGTGAGTGGCCGTACCGGGCCATGGTGTAGCCAGGCGAGTGATGCCGGGCGTTCGCGGAGACCTCTACAGGGTTCTCTCCGGCCTCCAGATCGTTCGTGACCTTGCTGTGCCTCCAGTCGTGAATACGGAAGTCCTCCGGCAGTCGGAGCCGGGTACGCAGGGTTCGCCACCGTGCCGAGACTTTCTCGGGATCCTGGGGCCCGCCTGCCTCGCCCCGGTACAGCTTGAAGCCGTCCCGGGCGAACACAAGATCGTGATCCGTCCAGGCGGAGCCAAGCTGTTTCCGCTCTGCGTCCTGGCGTTCCTTCTGCCACTTGAGGACGTTCATCACGGACTGATCCACGTAGATCACGGCGTTGTCGTCGCCATCCTTCGTGAGTCGACGCAGGCGGTACGAGTTGCCCTCTTCGACCACGACCCACCCCAGTTCGATAGCTCCCTCTTCCCAGCGGATGAGCGACCATTTCATGCCCAGGGCCTCACTGCGGCGTACGCCGGTAGCGGCGTACACGGTCCACAGAGGGGCGTCTCTGAGGCAGTGGTGAGTCAGGCCCCTGTCACAGGCCCGGTTGCCGCACGGCTCCCACACAGTCCCCAGGAACCGGCCCGTCTGGTGGTCGTCCAGGGTGGGGTACTTCTGTTCCTGGGCCCGGATCTGCCGTGCGGTCGGCGGGTGCGCCGTTGCTGCCGGGTTGGCGGATATCAGCTTGGGCACTGCCGCGCCGAGAGCCCCAGACAGGATGTTGTGAACGTGTCGGACGCTCTTTGCTCCCAGCGGCTTCCCCTTGTTCGTGGGGCACGGTGCGGATTCCAGCAGCCGGTACAGGTCGTCAAGGGTGTCATCGGTGACGTCGCACAGCTTCACACCGCCGATGTGCGGCTTGATGTGCAGACGGATCTTGGTCTCGTAACCGGCCACGGTCGTTCCCTCCTTCCTGAGATTCGACAGCCACTTGTCGAGCCAGTCACCCAGCTTCATGTCTGAGCGGGAAACGATCTTTCCCGCGTCATATTCGGTGTGCCACTGCCGAAGCGCCTTTTCCGCTGCCGTCTTGGTGACGAACTCCCGGCCTATCCAATAGCGCTCCCTCTGGCCTGTGGCCTTGTTGATGTGCAGGGGCGTACGCACGCCCCATGTGTTCGGTCGGCCCTTGCGCGGGATCTCCACCGGAGTCCCCCCAAGCCCATTACCGCGCTTCGCCAATGCGCTAGCTGCCTTCCTGCTTCTGGTGCCACTGGATGAGAATTGTGTTCGCCTTGCCGGTGAGCCGCTGTCCGTCCCAGAGGCCCAGTTCCTTGGATCGTTTGATGCGTTCGGACATGGTGGCCTTGCCGATGCCCAGGCGGGCGGCCAACTCTCCTTGTGGGGCGGTGGTGCCGGTTGCGCGCATCCTCGCCAGTTCCGCGACAAGTAGCGCGTAGTCCTCTTCAGTCCGGCAGCGCGCCGGGACCGGGTACGGGACATTGGTTGACCGGTCCCCTTGCCGGGACAAGGCTGCACGCGCTTCAGCCTTGATCTCTGAAAGCGGGATCTGACGCAGCAGGTTCGCCGGGATTCCGTCGGTCTCCAGAGCCTCAGCCATACCCCGGTTGACATCCTCAGCGGTGCCACCTACGCCAAGGGTGATCTTCAGTTCTGACGGGCCGGTGAACGGTGCTCCGGCAGGGCATCGGGCAATGACTCGCCATGGCCCGTAGGTACGGTGCCAGACCAGTTCGTCACCGTCCCTGCTCCACTCTTCGCCGTCTCGACTGTGTGGTGTTGGTGTGTTCACGGAAGCGACGATAGCACCAAGGGCGAACAGCTTGCATCTAGTTCGGAATAGTGAGGTGGATCACTGTTCCGAACCTGACGCCACTGGTTCGGCATGGGTGAGGATGGAATCAGGCCAGACGGCAAGGGGGGCGAAACCGCCCCCCACTGAACGGCCCGAGGGAGGACGCGAATGGACAAGCTGATGACCGTTGATGAAGTGGCTGAGCATCTGAAGAAGCCCCGTTCCTGGGTGTACGGGGCGTGGAAGCGGGAAAAGATCCCTTTCCGGAAAGTAGGTCAGTCTTTGCGCTGCCGCAGGAGCGATTTGGAGAAGTGGCTTGACGAACAGTCTTGATTAGTTAGGTAACCAACTGGGCCCCCGAGGCGACTCGGGGGCCTTTTCGTTTCGAGAGGGCAACGTGAACAGGGAAATTCCCCCCGTGGACGACTGGGGCCGCAGCAGGCTTGAACGGCAGGCAACCGACTTTCTGACCAAGGCGGGAGAGGAAAAGCGGGAGGACTGGCCAAGCCCGTGGCGGGGAGGCGAGGAGACAGATTTCGATCGGATTGCGGCTGCCCACAGCGGGTTGGTCCCTTTGGGGTTGACCTCCGTCGTGGCGGCACTGCCTGACTTCGACCCGGAACGGGCATACCGTGAAATGGCCGACCTGATGTCGGAGCGTCCGGGCGTGAATGAGCCCGACTGCTACGGCGAACTGCTCTCCCTGCTGGCCGCATCACGGGAGTCGGGGGAAAAGTACGGCTCGGGCTTTCTGATCGAGCGTCGGAGCTTTCCCCCGGAAGGGTGCCGGTGGATGGGCTGCAATGAGCGTCTGTATGCCTCTGGGGGACCACGGGGGAAGGGGCAGCCTCGGAAGTACTGCTCTGGGCACCAGAAGGCCGCTAAGAGGCGCACTCAGCGCCTCAGGCGTAGAGGTATCTCGGTGGGTACCCATCGGAACCTGTCGTACCGCCCCTCAGGCGAGGGAGCGGACGTGGCCACCTGGAAGAGGAACCCGAAGGTCGGGGGAACGTGTACTGACCAGTTCCAGCAGTCCCGGGACGTGTGGGAGGAACTCAACCTTCCCCAGAGGGGATGAAGCATTTATTCAGAGACTGTGGAGGGGTTTTCCTCTGGGGCCATGCACACTCGGCGGTGTGCCTCTGGCACGGCCTATGGGCCGGGCAGTTCCTAAGTCGATATGAGGCTCTGCGGACACCTCCCTGTGAGGGGGCAGCGTAGAGAAACACACTCCTCCCTTGCTTCCTTCTGGACACATCACAGTGGGGGGTAAGGGGGGCAGTGTCTTCTCTTACGTTGTCCTCTTGTGAGGTAACAGGGCCGCCCCAAGAGCGGCCCTAGTGACAGAAAGTCTTAGTCCTAGGAAATCTTCTAGTGAATGCCTAAAGACTGGATTTAGATCATCAGTTACTAATGGGTAATTTTAGTTTGATGGAGATGATGTTTTGGAGAATCAGAGTGAAGCGCCGTCCGTGGATCAGGCGGAATCTGTCCCGGACTCTGCCGAGGTAATCCGGGCCGAGGTACTGCGGGAGTATTCGGGGAGGCTGGCACAGGCTGAACTGATGGCTCAGGCAGCCAGGGCAGGTGTTCAACTGCCCGAGGCTTTCACCCGTTACCTGGATGCTTCGAAGCTTGTCGGTGAGGACGGGAATCCGTCGGCTGAGGCCATCGCTCAGGTTCTCAAGCCGTTCCGGTCTAGGCCCGTACCAAGCGCTGGGAACCGTTCCTGGCACCCGAGTTGATTAGTAAGTGATGAGGGCGACGCTGGCCGAGGAGATGCCAGCGATTGTGTATCCCGAAATGGAGGCTGGTCAATGACAGATCCACGAAGCTACTTCTCACACCTGTTTGAGCGTGAGATTCAAGTCGCCTTGGAAAAGGCGAACGAAGGTTACCAATACACCCGAGAAGAGCTGTCCAGCATGACGCGTGAAGAGATCAACGAAGCGCGCCGTAAAGGGCGTCTTGATGACATCATGCTGGGCCGCAAGTAGCCGGAGGAGCAGAAGCCATGACCACTGTTTTCCGTACCCCCGTCCCTTTCGGTTTCAAGTTCTCGGCCGATACGGCGAAGCTGATCAAGAAGCGGGATGACCTGGCCGCGCGCCTCAATGCGTACAGGGCAAAGAACGCAGACTGTCAGCAGATCAACAGGACTCCGTACAACCACCAGAATCCGAGGTACGTAGTCCCCGCTATTGCTACGGCAGAGCGAGAGCTAAAGGATCAGGAGGTTCGGGCAGTGGCAGGGGGAAAGCCTCTGCCCGACAAGGAAGCCCATATGGCCGCCGTGGAGGCTCGGGTTGCCGAGTACCGGCAGATGGTCCCCGCGCTACAGGAAGCCGTAGAGAAAGCAACCCAGCACGTTGAACGAGCCATCCTGACGGAAATGCCTGCCCTGGCCTCTCAGGCCATGAAGGAGACAGACAAGGCGCAGAAGGAGTACGTGACGGCCATGGAGAAGGCGCGAGCCGCGCGCGACAGCGTGAGTGCCAGCGTTAGCCGTTTCCTGTGGGCAGTCTCCGGCAGCGCCATCAATACACCTATGGGGCGTGGATGGGACGGCAGCCTTGAAGATGATGTGGCTGTCTGGGACTCGAACGGTGACGGCCGTATCACCTACAAATGTGCCCAGGATCTCGGCCTTGTGACGACGTACTCAGGTGACCTTGTCGAGCTGCGAGAGTTCGTGGCCGAGAACGAGACAGAAGAGCCGACGACGCCATTCCGCAGCCCTAGCCGGAGGCTTTCAACTGCGACCTACTCGGCGAATGGCGATGGTGGCTTCACCAGCAGATGGTGAAGGTGGTCTAAGGATTTATGAAGACCGCCGATACCTGACCCGCCTGACGCGCGAAATATGGGCCCCTGCAACCGCAGGGGCCTTTTCATTGTTTGCCCGGATGAGGGTCCCTACGTGTCCGATGACGATTTCCTGGACACGGACAATCTGAATGGCGTCAAAATCACCAAGAATGGTCCGCCGGCAACCCATTATGAGCCATTTCGAGGGCCCTGGAACGGGCTAGTCAGCGGGAACTGTTCTCCACTTGCGAGAACCGCTGAATAAACGAAACCCGTACACGATGAATGGAAGGCGCCCCTGCGGTCCCCATTCCTTTCTAAGGGATCCATTACCCCCATGTGTAATGCGTTAGAAATCTTATAGTTATTGTTTCGTGATAGGGGTGGGTGAGGATGTGGGGAGTTTCAGAGCTGTATGCGGGAGCGGCCCTCAGGGGGGTTGGGACTCCGCCGCCTCTGGGACTTCCCACTCTGGTCGAGCCGAAGGAACTCAGTCATGCGACGGACTTTTCTTGTCCCTGTTGAGCGCACTCTTTGTGATGCCCACATTGCGCGTGACGGTTCTGAGGTAGAGGCGGGTGAGTCACTGACTCTCGGGGAGCGGACGTGGGACCTGTGTGTTGAGCACAGCGCCACGTTCGGGCGGTACCTGGTGGATGCTCTCGGCTCTGGTCTGACGGCTGCTGACGAACCGTGTGGTGAGCCGGTGCCTGCCGTTCCTCAGCCGGTGGCCGTTGCTGATCCTGCCCCGGAGGCGGAGCCGGAGTGTGAGGCAGTGACCGAGTCTGAGCCCGTGCCCGTGCGGTCCGTCATGCTGAGCGGGGAAGTGCCCGGATACGACTGGGAGTCGGCGAGGGAAGCGGTGCGGAACCTCGGCTACACCGTGGTCGGCCGTGCGGACGACTCGACCGTTCTCTTGATCCTGGGTGAGGGAGGAGAGCGGAACGCGGCCAAGCTGTTGGCCGCGCGTGAGCGCGGCATCCCCTGCATGGACGTTCGCGCGCCCGGACGGTTCAAGGCCGCTGTGTGTGCGGGTGAGCTGGTCGGGGGTGACCCGCTCCCGGAGCCGGTGAAGACCGTCCGTTCGGGGATGAGCGAGCGGGAGCGCAACAAGCTGATCCGGGAGTGGGCCCGTGCCAACGGCTGGACCCTGGCTTCTCAGGGGCGTATCCCGATGGATGTCCGGCACGCGTATGGGATGGCCCACCAGGACGACAGTTCTGCGGGAAAAGCGGCAGCGGCCTGAGTGCCGCTCTCGAGACTGTGCCGACCGTCTGTGGGGGCGGTCGGCACCCCCGCCCGAGTGATCTGAGCATGTGGAAGAACGCACGGGGATACGGGGCCGGTAGCAGGCAGAGCAAGCGCGACTACGCGCCCGGTAGCTGGGTGTCCTGGTCCACGCCATACGGCAAGCGACGTACCGGCATCGTCACCGCTGATCCGTTCGCGGTCGCAGCGGCCAAGAGCGCGGCACAGGTGGGCGGAGCCAACGAGTCCCGGACCCGCGCGGCCGTGGTCCCCTCCGATGGCGGGGACGCCGTTCCTCTCTGTCTGCCGAACAGCAACAACCCGGAAGCCTTGATCAAGGACGACGGCCGGTGGCGTCATGCCGCACCTGCCCACAGGCACCCCCGACGTGAGGAAGCGACAGCAGCATGAGCACCCCCGTTCTGTATGGCCCGATCGGTCGAGCCGTTCGCAAGATCGCCCCGTTCCTGGAGACTGATGCGCTGGGTGTGTACGTGGCCGCGCTGTCGATGTGGTCGGCCGCGATCGGCGGAACGGTCAAGGTGTCGTCCCGTGGCAGCACCCGCCCCGTTCTCGTGTGGTCCGCCCTGGTAGCTGGAACGGGACGTGGTAAAGGATCAGCACTCCGGGCCGCGCTCCATGTGCTCGACACATCCCTTGGCCGCTTCCTGGCCACGCACACCACAAGCGGCATCACGTCGGGCGCATCGTTGGTCAACATGTTGTGGGAGCAACAGGAGGCAACGGCGGAGACGGAACAGGGGCGTGACGTCCGGGCCCTGGTGGTGGAAGAGGAGTGGACGGAAGTGTTGAAGCGGGTCAAGCGTGATCCGTCGTTCACGACCAAACTCCGCGCTGCATGGGACTCCAGCTCTCCCCTAAGGAACACGACCAAGGAGGGTCCCCAAGAGGTCAAGGACCCTGCCATGGTTCTCCATGCCCACATCACGCCATCGGACTGGACCAAATACCTCGCGCATTCCGATGCCGCCGGGGGTTCCTATAACCGCATCCTCCCGTTTCAGCTCGGCTCCGCTCCCATGCTCGACGATGACCGGATCAGCCTGCCCGACGTCGACAGCACGGGGGAACTGTCCGACGCATACGCGTGGGCCACCGCACGGCGACGCGTGATCACGCTTGCTGACAGCGCACGGCCCCTGTGGCGGATCATCCGCCGGTACGCACGCATCCTGGGTGAGACGCTGCCCGATTCTCAGGCAGTGTTCATCGAGCGGACGGCCGAACAGACTCTTCGCGTCGCTGCCTGCCTCGCAGCGTCGGAGCGCTCAGAGGTCATCACGGACGAAATCCTGTCGGCCGCTTTCACACTGGTCCGCCGTTCGGTTCAGGACGTCGTACGAATCACCCGTGGGGCCAATGGCCCGAAGGTGAAGCGTCAGCCGCTCAGCCTTGCGGACAGGGTCCGGGCCCGAATCGAACTGCACGGAGGACGGGCCACGTCCTCTCAGGTGTTGCCATTCGTCGGTGCCACAGCGGCTGAGGTCAAAGCTCTTCCGGGCATCACTGTCACTGTGGAACGGAACGGGAAGAGCGGCCGACCGGCGACTGTGTTCACGGTTCCTGGTGACGGTTCCTCTCACCCTGAGCCGACCAGGCCCCCTCAGCCGGCCAAGCGGACAGTAACGGAAACAAGCGGGACGAACATCGTCCGGATGGACACCTACCGTTCGGCACCGACACAGCCCCCCGTTCCCCCACCGATCCCGGTTCCGGAGCCGGACCCTGTCAGGAAGCCGGAACCGCTCGACCCCAACCCCTTCCGCGCACTCCTCTAACCAACCCACATCCGCCCCCGTTCCGGATCATGCCGGAACGGGGGCGGTTTGGGTTTACGGGTCAGACCAGCAG
>NZ_JBSGUP010000108.1:0-16774 GCF_053607985.1 Streptomyces sp. NPDC055078 | reverse complement strand
CAGCAGGTGGGAACGGCCCAAAACAGCGCCCCCGGAGTGGCTGCTCCGGGGGCGCGCGGCCGTTCAGTGGATGGAGTGCCCCGGCAGGGAGTCGAACCCTGCCTGCGACCATCGGGGCGGTGTGCTCAATCAGCGGGTCACTCCGGCTGTGCGGTGTGACCTGCGGCGTTACCGGACGCGTTCTGATACGCGACCTGGTAGTGCGGCAGACTCCCCAGCGACGGATGACCCGGCGTAGAGGCGATCTCCCCGCACCGCTTCGCCAGACCATCGGCCCGGGCCTGCTCCTCAGCAGCCAGTGCCTCAGACGGCTCCTGCTTGCGTCCCCAGCCCATAGCCGGTCACCGGTCCTTCGGCTGGTCCGTGAGCCGGGCCGCGTCCTCGAACGCGCGCTGAATCAGACCCTGCTGCCACGCCAGATCACCAGCAGCGGGAGCGGGGTCCTGCGAACCCAGACCGGACGCCCATCCCTCAGCCCGCGTCTGGAACTCCCACGCGGTCTCCTCGGAGCTGCCGCTCATCAGCGACCACCCCGAACCTTCGCCGCATCGGCGGTGCGCTTGTTCGCCTCAGCCAGCTTCCGGGCCAACGCGGCCCGCTCCGCATCTGTCAAACTCGTCACCACAGGTGACCTCCCAATCAGGTGCCTGTGCGCGGCACCCGGTTGCCTCCGGGTGCCGCACCTGTTGGAGCCCTCTGACTCCCCCGCCCCGCCTGTACGCGCCCCAGCGAAAGGGGCCCGGACAGGCGGGAGAGGCAACCAGCCGCACCGCCACAGGCGGTGCGGACGAGCTGAACCGCACGAGCGCCGAACCATCAGGTGCGGACCGACTCACACGGCGGGTCGTGCGACGACGTGAAGGGCATCGCTGCCGGGCCGGTCAGCACCGGCAGCGCCCTCGGTATGTCGACGGAACATGAAGATCTCCCCATCAGAGTTGAAGGGTGCCGAGGGCTTCACCAGCGCCGTTGCCACGGCCACCGGTCCCGAGCCTCGAATCTCGGAGCGTCCTATTCGCACTGCTCGACGCCAGCAGAACGACCACAACAGCGGCCGTCGACGGTCCTCACCCGGCCGTCACGGGAACGGGGGTTCACCCCCGTCAATCAAGACACTCTGTTGAATTCTCAAGGAACGACCAGCGCGGGACCCGTGGCGCGCAACCGAAGTCGCCTTCCAGCGGGCAATCCCGAACCAGCGGCACAGCAACGTACGTGACCCCCCGTACAACATGTCTGGAGGAGTCGTAGAAGTGAGTTTGCCTACCCGTGCTTGGCTCGTCAAGCCTTTCCGTCTAACTTGTACGGAGGAGTCGGAGTAGAGAGGTCGGAGATGCCAATGCGGCGCGGAATGACCAAGGCGCAGGAAATTGCCGCTGACCTGCGTAGGCAGATCGAGAGCGCCGAGCTTGCGCCCGGCGCGGTGTTGCCGAGCGAAGCGCAGCTCATGAGGCAGTACGGCTACAGCCGGGAGACCGTGCGTGCGGGCGTGCGGGCCCTGGTTGAGGAAGGGCTTGTGGTCACCGGCTGGGGGCAAGGGAAGTACGTTCGTGAGGACTATCCGCCGGTGGTCTGGAACTGGTCGACGCTGGAGAGTCGTAGCCGACACGAGACGGCCGTCGAGGGGCAGACCGCCGGGGATCAATGGGCGAGTGCCGTTCAACAGGAGGGCAAGAGTCCACGGCAGGACATCAGCGTGTCCATCGTTGAGCCGCCGGCACATGTGCTTGACGCGCTCGCGCTGCCGGATGGGAGCCTCGTGGTAGCGCGGAAGCGCGTTCGGTACGTCGACAATCGGCCCTATGCGCTTGCCGACTCGTACTTTCCGCAAGAGCTGGTCACCGGCACGCTGCTCATGGAGCCGCGCGACGTTGCTGCACCCGGCGGTGTGCTCGCCTCAGTCGGTCTGATCCAGACCAAGTACCGCGATGAGATCGCAGTCCGGATGCCGACCCGACAGGAAGCCGAGCTACTCGCGCTGCCAGCGGCGACGCCGGTAGCCGAGCACACGCGAACCGGCTATGACGCGGACGGAAAGCCGCTGCGCTGCATGGTGACGATCCTCCCCGGAGACAGGCACAAGATCCTCTATGAAGTCGACACCGACTGAGTACATCCGCCCCGCGCGGGCGGATGACGTTCCGGCCCTGATGGCACTGAGGACCGAAGCTGAGCGATGGCTCAAAACCAAGGGAACCGACCAGTGGAGCCATGCCGAGACCGGCGCCAAGGCCATTGCCAAGTGGCGAACGTCGATCGATGAAGGGCGAGCTTGGGTGGTCGTTGACGACTCTGGCGCGATCTTGGCCACCGTAAGCCGGGGGCCCATAGATCGGGACTTCTGGGCTGACAGTGACAGGCCAGAGTCAGCGTTCTACCTCTACAAGCTGATCGTTTCCCGGGACGCGGCAGGCAAGAATCTGGGGGCGCGCGTTGTGGACTGGGCCTCACGCCTCGCTGCCATGGAGGGGCGCGACTGGGTGCGCATCGACACATGGCGGACCAACCGCGAACTTCATGCCTACTACGAGCGGCTGGGCTTCAAGCATGTACGGACGGAAAGTCCATCGCACCGGCGTTCAGGCTGGCTCGCTCAGCGATCGGTCACGGCGCTGAGTCTGCCTGATTTCCTGTTGGACGCGGGTGGGCAGTTCGGGCAGTGACTGGGTCTCAGTTGTGGTCTCAGTCGCGGCTCGTTCCGCGACTGTTCGACCACGTCCGCTGAAGTCCGGAACCATGTCTGACCAGCCACGCAAGGTGGAACGCGGACGCAGGCGGACGCGCCCGGAACAAGATCGGACAACTCGTAATGCGTAGGTCTCGGGTTCGAATCCCGAAGGCGGCTCGGAATCACCCCAGGACTCACTCGCCGTGGCCTGGGGTTTTTCGCATTTCCGGGGAGGTTTCTGGGCCGGTGGCGGTTCCCGTTCTGTGCTGGCGCGTCCAAGGGGAGCGCAAGGGGAGCGCATGAGCGCAGCGACTGTGCAGGGGGGAGTGCGCAGGATGCGACTGAGTCGGCCGTGGAACGGCTTGGGAGCCATCTTCAGCAGGACACATGTTTTGTGGGAACACCCCAAGGCTGACTCGTATCCGGACATCAGCGAAGACCCCTGCCCCTTCCGGCGCGGGGAGGTGAGCCTGCCGCCGAACGGACACCGAGTACTGCTGGCTGGATCTTGGGATGACCAAAGCAGCCATCTGCCGACATGCCGTCCAGCGTTCGGTACCTTTGTGACGGCGAGGGCGATAGCAATACGTTGGATGGTTGAACGGATGTGGAGGGCTTCGTGAGCCAGGGGCGTGGCCCGATCGACACGAGGGTCCGGGAACTGGCCGCTCGATCCGCAAACTTTGGCTTCCTGCTGCCTCACGAGCCCCTCTTGGTGCTGTACGGGGCAAGCGCGGAAGTAAGCCTCTTCACCGACCCGAGCGTCACGCTCCTCAAGGGTCGCCAGTTCGGGGAGACACTTGCCACTGCTCTTACGCGGCGTGCCGGCATCACGGTCGGTAGGGATGATCAAGCAAGAAGGCTGCACGTGTTGGTGCGGGCCGGCTTCCTCGATGAGTCGGTACGGCAGACATTCGATGCCCTTCGGCGACCCGTACCTGAAGCCGCGGACTGGGACTTTGCACTAGAGCGAGAGGCTCTGCGCGCGGTCAGGCAATGTTTCCAGCTGGGAGTCTGGTTCCACCGACTTCTGACCGGGGACCGGGAGCAGATCCTCTTCATCCCGCCAGAGGCACCCGACTGGATTCGGGCCGCAGAGCCGGCAGACGCCGACGCCCGTGCCGAGGTCCAGGCGCTCCGGGGTGAACTGGAGGCTGCCCGCGTCAGTCTGGAACTCTCCAGGGTGAGTTACGCGGATCGGGAGCGTAGCCATGAAGAGGCTCTGGAGAAGGCTCGTGAGAGCGCCTCTGTCGAGTTGGCCCGGGCCAGGACCGCCCTTCCCGAGATGTCGACGCTGGTCACCTCGCTGGCTACGGAGGTGTCACGTCTTCAGCGTGGATTCGACGAAGCTCTGCCACTGCGAAAGCCGACTGCCAGGCAGAGGGAACTACTGGTATCCAGCGCTCGCCGGGCAGCTCAGGAGCCACTGAGCGAAGCTCGGGTACGCGATCGAATCGATGTGATGCTGCATGCTGCGGGCTGGTCAGTCCAGGATGGGCAGGGGAAGCAGAACCTCTACGCGGCACGAGGAGTCGCCGTCCGAGAGGTGACCACGGCGGCAGGCCGTGCTGACTACTTGCTCTATGTCGACACCAAACTTGTCGGAGTGATTGAGGCCAAGCACGAGGGTGCCGATCTCACGACCGCCGAGCGGCAAGCCGATCGCTATGCGGGGGGTCTGACAGCCAGACAAGATCTGCAGGCGTGGCGGACACCATTGCCATATCGCTACGTGAGTGATGGCGGCCTGGTCAGATTCCGCGACGATCTAGACCCGGATTCACGTACCCGGGACGTCTACTCATTCCACCAGCCCGAAACCATCGCTCGGTGGATTCGTGAAGCTGAAGCTGATAAGGCAGCGCCCACCTATCGAGCCCGCATCAGAGATCGTCTGCCAAAGCTCGACCCTGCTGAAGTGGCTACTGGGCGGCTCAGGCCGGCCCAATTCGATGCTGTCCAGGGGCTGGAGGACTCGCTGCGTCGTGGTGACCAGCGATCCCTGGTCCAGATGGCAACAGGTGCTGGCAAGACCTTTGCTGCGGTCACTGCTGCCTATCGCCTTTTGAAATATGCCAAGGCGCAACGGATCCTCTTCCTTGTCGACCGCAACAACCTTGGGGTCCAGGCCCTCGCGGAGTTCACCAACTACACGACCCCGGACGACGGGAGAAAGTTCACCGAGCTCTACAACGTGGACCAGCTCACTGGCTCCACTGTTCTGGACTCGTCCAAAGTTGTGGTTTCCACCATTCAGCGGCTGTCCAGTCTCCTGGCTGGTCAGGAGCCCAGAGATCCCGACGACTACAGTGAACTCTCGGGGTTTGAGGAAGAAGAACGCGATCAAGCGAAACCTGTCGCCGATGTCATCTACAACGGAAGCCTATCGCCAGAGTCATTTGACCTCGTGATCATCGACGAGTGCCATCGGTCTATTTATGGTCGATGGCGGTCGGTCCTCGAGTATTTTGATGCACACCTTGTCGGACTAACCGCAACACCAGTGGCTCAAACATTCGGGTTCTTCCACCAGAATTTGATCAGCGAGTACACTTACGAACAAGCTGTGGCTGATGGGGTGGCGGTCGACTACACTACCTATCGCATGAGGACGGCTATCACCGAGCAGGGTTCTGTAATCCCTGTCGAGACTCATGTCCCGATCAAGAACCGTCGGACTCGGCGCCGCCGGTACGAAGAGTTGGACGAGGACTTCTCGTACGGCGCAAATCAGGTCGGCAGCAAGGTCATTAGTACAGGTCAGTTGCGTACCGTAATCACTGCATTTCGCGAAAATCTAACCGTATTTTTTCCTGAGCGCGGGAGCATGCAAGGTGACATGCGTATGGTTCCAAAAACGCTCATATTCGCCCGTGACGATAACCATGCTGACGAAATCGTCGAAATGGTACGTGTGATATTCGGTCGGGGGAACAGTTTTTGCCAGAAGATCACAGGGAAATCTCACCAGCCCGACCAGCTACTTTCGGAATTCCGTAACGCCCCTCAACTGCGCATTGCTGTCACCGTGGATATGATTGCGACCGGTACCGACGTTCGAGCAATTGAGTGCGTATTCTTCCTACGGGATGTCAAGAGTTGGGCCTACTTCGAGCAGATGCGCGGCCGTGGTGCACGAGTGATTGACTCGACCGAACTGCAAGCAGTCACTCCAGACATCCGCGAGAAGACCAGGTTCGTCGTCATTGACGCCATCGGCGTCACCGAGAGTCACAAGCGTGAAACGCCCGTGGTCGAGAAGGATGATGCTAAGCGCACGTCACTTCGCAAGCTGCTCGGCAAGACTGCGGGTGGCACGATCGACGAGGACGAGGCCGAGGAACTAGGGCTGAGGCTGTCGCGGCTGTCGCGCACCCTCACTGCTGACGACCATGCGGAGATCACACGCCTAGCCGGCAAGTCGCTGGATGCGATCGTCGGCAAAATCGCTAAGGCTGTTGATGTAGATCACATGGACAAGATCCGGCAGGCAGACGGTGCCAAGGGCGTGCACTGGATGATCCAGCAAGCTGTGCAGCCTCTGGCGGCTAACAAGGACCTGCGTGATCTGCTGGTCTACATCCGCACCGATCAGCGAATCGTCTACGACGAGGTAAACCCGGACGCCCTCTTGTCCGTCGAACCGGTGGAGATGGCGCGACGTACCGTGACCAGTTGGCGCGAATACCTCGCCGAGCACCATGATGAGATCACCTCCCTCCAGATCGCACTGACTGGCCTCGGAGGGCGTGACATTCGTCCCAGGGAGGCTTACCAGCGGCTGAAGGACTTGGCGTCGCGTATCGCACGGCCCCCTCACCAGTGGACCGTGGAGCGCCTGTGGCAGGCGTACGAACAGCTAGGGGCAGCCACAAGCGAACCGGGGATTAAGCACGGGCCGCCGGATCTCGTCTCTCTGATCCGATATGAGCTTGGGCTTGATTCCGAGCTTCGACCGTACCGATCAACAGTAGAGAGTCGGTTCGCCAACTGGGTGGCTCGTCAGAAGCAGGCGGGTGTGGTCTTCAGTGAGGACGAACTGTGGTGGCTGGAGCGAATTGTCGACACGATGGCTACTAGCGTCAGGTTCGATGTGGCTGACCTGGACCACGTACCCTTCACGGAGCGTGGTGGAACCGATGGTTTCCTCCGTGTCTTCGGCGACGACCGTGCCGAGGCTGTCCTCGACGAACTAGATCAGGAACTCACCGCATGAGCGAACTGCCGCCCGGATGGGTGCGGTCCACGCTGCAGGACTTCTCGGAAGTACGGCTCGGCCGCCAGCGCTCGCCCAAGAACCACAATGGCAGCAACATGCGGCCCTACCTGCGCGCAGCCAATGTGGGATGGCGAGGGTTGCTTCTCGACGATGTGAAGTTCATGAACTTCACCGAGCGCGAAGTAGATACCTACAGGCTCCAGCGTGGCGATATCATTCTGAGCGAGGCATCCGGCAGCGCCGGCGAGGTTGGAAAGCCAGCCCTCTGGAACGGCGAGATCGATGACTGCTGTTTTCAGAACACGCTGATTCGCGTCAGAAGCCAAGGCGTCAATTCACGCTTCCTTATGCATTACTTGCGATATGAGGCGCTCAGAGGAGCTTTTGCGGGAGATTCCCGTGGTGTAGGAATCCACCACCTTGGCTCTGCACGGCTAGCTCAATGGGAGATCGACCTCCCTCCGTTGGCCGAGCAGCAGCGTATCGTCGACGCGCTAGAAGATCACCTATCGCGCTTGGACTTCGTCGAATCATCACTGCAGAATGTCACCGCCCGCTTGTCAACCCTGCGGGACAAGGTCACTGGAATTGCCACAACAGGAGGGGTGCCTGCGAAGAGCAGGGTCGCGGCCGAGATTCATGAGGCAGGGGTCGATGACGGGCCACTGCCATCGCTCCCGGTTAGCTGGCGATGGTCCCGGTTGGGCGACATTGCGCATGTCGTCGGTGGTGTAACGAAGGACAGCAAGAAGCAGAATGACCCCGAGTTCATCAGCGTCCCCTATCTGCGTGTCGCAAATGTGCAGCGTGGGCGCCTCAATTTGACCGACGTATCGATGATTCGGGTTGCAACAAAGAAGGCCGAGCAGCTCCTCCTCAGGAGTGGCGATGTTCTTCTCAACGAAGGCGGAGACCGTGACAAGCTCGGCAGGGGATGGATCTGGGAAGAGCAGATCCCTGGATGCATCCATCAGAACCACGTCTTCCGGGCCAGAGTTGACCAGAACCTTCTTCACCCGAAGCTCCTAGCGTGGCACGCAAATGGGTTCGGAAAGCGCTGGTGCGAGCTCAACGGAAAACAGAGTGTAAACCTCGCGTCGATCAGCCTCAGCAAGATCAAGCTGCTTCCGGTCGCCATCCCGCCGCCAGAAATTCAGCAGGAGCTCGTCAGCCACATCGAGGCACGGCTGAGCATGGCCGATGCCGCACTGGAGACGGCGGGGGCCGGTTTGCTCCGAGCCGCGGCACTCCGCAGGGCTGTCTTGCGTAGAGCCTTCTCCGGGAAACTGGTAGAGCAAGACCCCACAGATGAGCCCGCGACGGTACTGCTGGAGCGCATCCGTTCGACTCGGCCGACGCGAGTACCCCGAACGCGGGCCCGCAAGGCCAGCGCAGCAGCCAAGCGTGAGAGCCAGGCAGTACAGGAGACCTTGCTGTGACCCCACCAACCGCCTCGTCTCGCGTCAGCAACGACGCCCAGGCTCTAGTCAACAAGCTCTGGAGTTACTGCAATGTCCTGAGGGATGACGGTGTTTCTGTGCTCGACTACGTCGAGCAGCTGACCTATCTCCTCTTCCTCAAGATGGCCCACGAACAGAAAAATCGCCGCTTCAATCAGGTTGACATTCTTGATGGCCTTGATGCCTGGCAGGTACTGCTTGATGCCGAGGGGCAAGAACTCGAAGAGCGGTACAGCGAGATCCTCAGCACACTCGGGCGTAGTGGGGGAACACTCGGCCGAATCTTCCAGAAAGCACAGAACCGAATTCAGGATCCCGCCAAGCTGAAGCGCTTGATCCGAGAGTTGATCGGCAAAGAGAACTGGTCGGGGACAGGCGTCGACATCAAGGGCGATGCGTACGAAGAGCTGCTCGCAAAGAGCTCGGAGGACGTCAAGTCCGGCGCAGGACAGTACTTCACTCCACGAGAGCTCATCCGAGCCATGGTCGACTGCGTTCAGCCGACCCCAGACGACACAATCATGGATCCGGCCTGTGGCACGGGAGGCTTCCTCCTGAATGCGTTCGAGTACATTCAGCATCACCATGAGATGGGCCTCACCCTCGAACAGCGGGAACGGCTCACCACGGACGCATTTCGGGGGAATGAGCTGGTCGATGGCACGGCACGCCTCGCTGCCATGAACCTGCTACTGCACGGCATCGGTCAGCCCAATGGTGAGTCATTGATCGACGTGGGGGACGCTTTGGCGAAGCCGCCAACTCGTCACGCATCACTCGTTCTTGCTAATCCTCCGTTTGGCAAGAAATCCTCGATCACGATCATTGGCGAGGATGATGAATTTGAGCGCAAGGATCTTGCTTACCATCGTCGGGACTTCTGGGTAACCACGACTAATAAGCAGCTCAACTTTATGCAGCATATTTACACATTGCTACAGACTGGTGGCCGAGCAGCCGTCGTAGTTCCGGATAATGTGCTGTTTGAGGGAGGCGTTGGGGAGACGATTCGCAGACGCCTCCTGCAGCAGTGCGACGTGCATACTCTGCTGAGGCTTCCTGCTGGAATCTTCTACGCCGGCGGAGTGAAAGCGAATGTGCTTTTCTTCGAAAAGCTACCGCCTCGCGCCGACGGAAAGCCGCACACGCAGAATCTCTGGGTTTACGATTTCCGGACCAATCGGCATTTCACGCTCAAGCAGAATCGGCTGTCCAGAGAGCATTTGGATGACTTTGTTGCTGCCTATGCCCCAGGCAGGGACCGCAGTGAGCGGACTGAAACGGAATCCTTCAAGAAATACGACATTGATTATCTCTTGAGTCGCGAGAGGGTCGACCTTCTTCTCCTGGCGGACATCAAGGATAAGTCGATTGAAGGTGTCGATGATCTGGTCGAACCCCACGTTCTTGCTGAAGAGATCGCGGAAGAGCTGGAATCGGCATTGTCAGAGCTGATCAACCTCGCCGTGGCATTGCGGCCCGCAGTGATGCCTGAGGATGGGCTGCAGACCGCGGTGTCCTGACCAGATAGACGTCCGAAATGCCTGGCCCCCCGGGGAGGGGATGTGCAGCTGCTAGAACTCCGCTTGCCTAGTTATCGGGGCCTGCAGGACCTTAAGCTCGACTTGTCTGAAGGCCACGACACATACGTGCTCGTTGGGCGAAACGGCCGCGGCAAGTCCCGGATTCTTCAGGCACTTGCCGAAATCTTTGGAAGCCTCTGGCGTGGTCAGAGCGCACCATTCGGCTACCGGGTCAGTTACACGCGAGGCGGCTGCCTCGTGGAAGTAGAGCAAGTAGCAGCCAGATCTCTTCCCAAGATGACGGTATCCGATCGAGACTCAACCAGTTCAGTCGTCCATAAGGCGAACTGGAGCATCCATCTCCCAGACCACCTATTTGGCTATCAAGCCGCCAGGGAATCTGGGTGGAGAGAGGAATTTGATAGACATAGATTCGCTGACATGGCTGCTGCGCGAGGTGATAGCGCAGCCAGTCAAGGCGAATCTCTTGCCCGCGGTATCAGGCCGCTTTTCCTTTGCGAAGTTACGCATCTCCCGCTGATCCTGGTATCGCTCCTATCGAACTGGTCCGAGAAGTTCGCGCACCATGCACAGAGAGATGTGCGCATCTCCGGATTTGCTTCTGCTGACATCGTCATTCGGAGACCATCCTGGTACAAGCGTGCCCGGCATATTGATCTTCCTTACTGGGGGCTGGAGGGTGATGCCCCGGCTCTTTTCGATGCAATCGCCACCCAGGGGAGATTTGGATCAATTCCCGATGCGGCTACCCGCAGCGCATATACAGAGTTCCGAATCACTATAGCAACACCTGATGACCTCAAGAGTTTTCGTCGACTTTTTGCCTCAGACGTGGCGATGTTCGCAATGTTCGAAAGGCTCCAAGCCCAGGAAGTTCTGACAGCTAGCGTGCGCTTGAGCATGGTCGACGGACATCAGATCGCTTCGGATGAGCTGAGTGCAGGTGAACAGCAGATCCTCACAATCATGGGAATGCTGAGGCTGCAGCGTGGTGAAGAGTCCCTCTTTCTGCTCGACGAGCCGGCTTCGCACTTTCACCCAGGTTGGAGTCAACGCTGGTACTCGACTGTCCAGGAGATGTTGGAGGATGGGCAGAATTCGCAGTTCATTGCGGCTACCCATGATCCGGCAATCGTGTCGAACATTCCCCGCGAACAGATCCGCATTCTCCACGGGCCTGCAGAGGGCCTCATCCAAGCTCAGATACCAACCGTCGACCCACGGGGCCACGGCGTCGGAGGCTTGCTGACTACAGAATTGTACGGCCTGGATACGCAACTGGACAATCACACCCAACGGCTCATCGACACTCAATACGAGCTTTCGAGAGCGCCAGTCTTGAACGAAGAAGAAAATCGTCGGCTACGGAGTATCAACAGGGAGCTCGAGTCCCTCGGGTTCGATACTATTCGCCGCGACGCCGTGGTGTCACTATTCCTTGCGGAGCTTGATCTGCGGCGGAAAGAACTCCTGAAGAGGGCTGGGAGTGCAGATCCCCCTTCCGAGGAAGAGTTCACTCTCTTGGTGAGGGGACTATTTGACGAAAAATTCGGCCGAGGCTTGTGACAGCGTGCGATACGTCGATATGAGCAGCTTGACCGTACCGTCCGATTGGTCTCGTCGCGCAGACGTCCTCAAGAGGCGCGTTGCGGATTGCGGAACGGACAAGATTAAGATCGCGGGTGTGTTTAAGAGTTCCCCGCATTGGGCGAGACTGCGTCCTCAGATCATCGATTTGGCTGACCGTAAATGTTGGTACTGTGAGGGTGAAGTCTCTAATAGTCGTCTCCCTATCGATCATTTCAGGCCCAAAAATGGTGTCGTGGGAGAAGTGCATCCCGGCTACTATTGGCTGGCCTATGAGGTCAGTAATTTCCGACTTATATGTGAATTCTGCAACTCGTCGACCGATGATGATCCAACGGGTCGTCGAGTCACTAAGATTCACCACTTCCCTCTACTTAATCCTGCCTCCAGGCTTCTGGGGCCTGGCATGAGTGTTGAGAGAGAGATCCCAGTTCTTCTCGATCCTGTGGTGCGGGCGGACTGCGACCTGCTGGACTTCGATGGGTCGGGCGCTCCGCGGCGAAACGACAATCGACCTTCCTCGGCCCTTGAGCGGGCGGTGGGTGTTTGCAGAGTCAAGGAGTCGATTCGTATCTATGGCCTGGACCGGCCTGGATTGAAGGAGCGACGCTCCCGAGTGATGAGGGATGTTACATTCAAAGCAGGTGTGCTTGATGCGCCTGTTAGGGCTGAAGGTGCTCTGGAGATGCTCCGTGAACTTATAGAGCCCAAAGCTCCCCACAGTAGTGCCGCCCTCTCGGCTTTGCGTAGCTGCCGTGATCTTAATGCTGTTGTGGAGAATTTCCCTGATGAACTAGGAATTGAATCAGCTTTCGTAGGAATGTCTCGCCCCGAAGCTCTCACTGTTTCAGACCTAATCACTTCAGGTTCCCTGAAGGCTGGCATTGAGTTGGTCGGCGATTCGGATTTTGGCGAGGTAATCGCTTTACTGCTGCCTGATGGGGGGTTTGAACTGGGGGCACGTTCGTATGCCACACCGACCTCCGCTGCGCGTGCGGCTACAGGAAGTGCGGAAATTGATGGGTGGGACTTCTGGAATGTAGCCGTTTCCAGTGGAAGGGTCTCGCTATCGCAGATTCGAAGTGAATTCAACGAGGATGCTGATTGAATTGATTTCGGGAATCCCGATAGGGGATCGGCGCATCGTTTATTCCGTTGACGTAAAATCTGGCGAGAATCGCCCGAAGTGCAGATCGCTTCTGTGGAAGCAATCCACGGCTGGATCGTAGGGTGGTGCCGTGGCAGATGCGATGGATACCGTCCCGTTCAAGTCGCTGGTCGCGCAGGCGAGCGCCGCGCTGCTGACCCGCGGAGTCGAGGTGGAGACCACCGCCGTGCACGGGATCGTCGCTCATCTCGTCGGCGCCATGGCGAAGCGGGTCGGGACGGACGAGGAGGAAGCCGTCCACCTGGTCACTCCGGAAGCGGTGGCCGACATCATCGTGAAGGCGGCCGGCGACCGGGAACCGGGTGCCGCCCCGCCCCACGCCGTCCGGCCCGTCCGGGTGGACGACCGGCTTGTGCGCGTCAGCGTCGAGTCGCTGGGGCACCTGGTCATGGCCACCGCGCAGGCCGGCAAGTACGCCAGCTTGAACGGCGACGGCCCGGCGGCAGCCCATCTACTAGACCTCGGCACCGAGATCGGTGCCGCACTGGTGAAACGGCATGCCGGGGGTGAGGCGGAGGTTCCGGTCGGGGTCCTCGATGAGGTTGCCGAACGGGTGGACGCCGTGGCCGACCGCGTCGAAGGGGACGGCTGGAGTGTGTGCCCCCGCGATGAGGAACACCGCCAGAGGGAGACGGACATTGGAGCCCTTCCAGTCATGCGCCACCACGCTGCTCTTGCTCGGAGACTTCGCGGTTAGGCAGCAGAGTAGAAACATGGGCTAGCGTGGCCGCCCCATGAGTTGAAGCCAGGCGGCAGACCGTGGAGCGCAGTAGTCCATGCGCCCAAAATGGGTGGACAGGTGGACTAACGTGAAACCGTGACTTGGTCCTTGAGCCGTCTGCCTCCCCGGGAACCGGAACTACTCGACGCGCTGTTTCTCTCCGTGGGACGGTCGTTGCATCTTGCGAACGCATTCGAGCGGAAGTGCCAATGGATCCTTCGGTGCATCAACGTGATCGAGCTGCACAAGGAAGCCGACCCGGTTGCCGAGCTTGAAGGCCTGTTTGCTGCGCTTCCCGCTGACAAGATGCTAGGTCCTACGCTGGAGCGTCTGCGTGGCCGTATGAGATGTTCGGAGGAGACAGCGGGTACCCTGCGCCGGGCCAGGTTGGGCCGGAACTTCATTGCGCATGAGGGCGCTGCCGTAGGTGATATCAGCCTTGCAAGAGAAGGCGACATTCTGGTTCATGCGACCCGACTACGCTCTGCGGTTTTGGACTTGGCGGACGGTGACAACATCGTCTCGCGGTGGGGCTACAGCATTGAGGAGCCGCGCGGGTACCTCCCCCTCGACCTGATCAACGCGTATCCGGAGATGATTGACGAGTGGGTCTTCGGCCACTTTGAGGACCTCCCCGCGCTGTAATGCGTGAACTCGATCAGGCTACTGCTGTTTGCTCTGCCCCCTCTGAATGGCACCACACGAGCAGATGCAGTCGCAGTCCCGTCGTTCGCCGATCCGGGCAACTTGTACTGCTTGCTTCTCGATCACAGAGCGGATGGCCTGCGGGGCCCGGGAGACGAGCTTGACCACGGCCTCGGCGGCTTCGCGGGCGAGGTCGTCCAGGACGGACTGGTAGCTGTCCCGGGTGATGCGGGTATCGCTGTGACCAAGGGTTTCGGAGACGACCTTGATGTCGACGTCGGCGGCGAGCATCAGGGTCGCCGCGCCATGGCGGAGGTCGTGCAGGCGGATGGGCGGGAGACCGGCCTCGGCGTCGAGGCGGTCGAAGAGGTCCGAGATCTTCCCCGGGTGCAGCAGGGAGCCGTCCTCTTCGGTGAAGATGCGGCCGGTGTCCTGCCAGGCCGTTCCCCACGTGGTCTTCTCGGCCTCCTGGATCAGCCGCCGGGCCTCGATGCTCTCGACGGTTTCCGTGTCGAGGGCGACAACTCGGACGCCGCTGTTGGCCTTCGGCAGCCCTTCGTGGACGTCCCAGCCGTCCTGGACGAGCTGGGTGGCGATCGTGAGGGAACGATTCTTCATCGAGAAGTCCGTCCAGCGCGGGGCGCAGCCCTCACCGCGCCGGACGCCCCGGAAGGCCAGCAGCCGCCACATCGCCTCCAGGCGGTGGCCCAGGATGTGGTCGAGGAAGGTGCCGAGCTGCTCAGGGGTCCAGACCATGACCGGGGAGGGGCGCACGCCGGTGCGGTTCCACTCGGTGATCCGTTCGTCGGTCCAGAGCAGGGCCTTGGGCTTGGTGCCGGGCAGCAGTTCGACGTGCTCGGTGGCGTTGTAGCCGGAGGGGAGGACGCGCTGGCCGATGGCGACGTTGAGCGCGGCCCGCAGGGTGTCGCGGATGTGGTGCTGGGTGTTGACGCTGGTGACCCGGCGGAACGGCGGCATCTCGGCGATGGCGGCCTTGAGCGCCTTGCGCCGGGCGCGGTCTCGCGCCCCTTCCAGGGGACTTGGTCCAGCTCGGCGAGGGCGGCCCGGCGCTGGGCGTTCTGCTCCTGGATCTCGATGTTGCGCTCGTTGATCGCGTCGAACATCCGGTTCAGGTGCTTGACGGCGAGCTTGTCGAGGCGGGTCTCGCCCAGGTGTGGCTTGAGGTGGACGCGGACGTCGACCTCGTAGCGCTTGTAGCCGCCGGCGCGGAGGCTCTTTTTCCCGCCGAGCCACTCGTCCAGCCACTCGGCGACGAGGGTGCGGGCGTTGAGGGGCTGCCCGGCCTTCAGCCGCTCACGGGTCACGTCGTAGTCGGGGAGCGCGTCCTTGCCGGCGGCGCACGCCTCCAGCATGTCGCTGACGGACTGGATCGCTTCTGGGTCGTCCGCGTCGGGGAGGGCGAGCAGCGCCCGGACCTTGCTCAGTTCCTCGGTGGCGTCGGTCGAGGACGCGAAGCCGGAGCGTCGGAATTCCCGACGGGCGCCGTCCGGCCGGTTGGCCAGCTCGTGCCGGATGGACCAGGTCCCGTGCCGCCGGTTGGGCAACTTCGGGCAGGAGCCGCCCCAGTTCTTGCCCGTCTCTGGGTTCCGGCAGGAGCAGCGCCGGGTGACCGTACCGCCCTGCTTCGCCTTGGTGCTCAAACCTGCCCCTCCGTGGACGGCTCGCCGCCCAGTTCGTCCGGGAGCGGGGGCGGGGTGAGGCCGCGCCCGCGCATTCGGTCGCGGAAGGCGTGCAGTTCGCGCCGGTCCTCCCCGGCCAGTTCCTCGTACGAGGCGACGGTCTCCAGGAGCGCGTCCCGTCGTCCGGTATCAGTGACGAGGGCGGCCTTGCGTCGTCGTTCCTTGGACATGCGGGCGGAGGTGAGCGCGGTGGCGACGGCATCGCTGTGGGCGCGGAAGAGGTCGAGGACCTCGCGGGGCGAGCCCTCCAGGGCGGGCTGGTCTAGGCGGGTCTCGCCGGTGAACCAGGCGAGCGCGTCCCAGGTCGGGACCTCCTGGCCTGGGAGGACCTCCACGGCGGCCTCGGCGTCCAGCGGGAACATCAGGGTGACGGGCGGGACGCCGTACACCCGGGACAGGACGAGGAACTCGCCGAGATCCACGGAGGTGCGTCGGCCGAGTTCGAGGTTGGTGATCGTCGCCGTCGGAATCGGCAGGCCCGCGGACGTGCATGCTGCGGATGCGGCGGCGACCGTGAGGCCGGCGGCCTTCCGGGCCCGGCGCAGTTGACCGGCCACCCGGGTGGTGAAGGCAGGCGACCAATCACTTGTTGTCATAATTGCAAGTTAAGCCGTTAAAAAACGCGGCTGCAACATCCGTGGTACGAATTCTGCTGTCAGAGCAAATCTCGGAGATCGGATCTCATCATGGCCACACAGATCCCTGTCCGAGGGATGAGCCGTGAGGACCTCCTCGCCCTGCCGGTCGCGGTCGACCTCGACACCGCGAACAAGGCCCTCACCATCGGCCGCAGCACCGGCTACGCCCTCGCCAAGCAGAACGCCTACCCGGTCACTGTCCTCCGGCTCGGCAACGCCTACCGCGTCATCACCGCCGACCTCCACCGCCTCCTCGGCATCGCGCCGGAGCGGGCCGGCGAGCCGGGTGGGCAGGCATCCCCGTCAGCGATCGCAGACGAGGCGCAGCCGCAGTCGACGGTACGACCTGCCTGATCGGCATCACCGGCTCCGTGGCCGGGCTCACCCGCGACGCCGATCGCTTGCGCGTACGACAGCCCGGGCC
>NZ_JBSGUP010000107.1:0-16809 GCF_053607985.1 Streptomyces sp. NPDC055078 | reverse complement strand
CCTGTGGGCCTCCGGCACCGTCGGCCGGCATCGGGGACCCGGAGGTCGCCGCCTGCCCCGGCGACCATGACGGCCGCTACGGCGACCGGGCGGCGGCGGTCTGTCGGTGGTCAGGAGCGCGGGAGCCGTTCGGCCCCGCCCGCCCGCTCTACCAGCAGCCAGCCGACGAGGGCCATCGCCACGGCGGCCGGGGCGGTGATCCGTACGGCTATCAGGGTCGCCGAGTGACCGTCCAGCAGTCCGCCGAAGCCGACCATGGACAGGCCCAGCACCCCCAGCAGACAGAGCGTGATCCCGAGGGCGGCGGTGGGTCCCGACCCGCCGTGACCGGCGGCGGGGGCGGGTCGTTCGAACCGCCGGAAGGCGGCGACGAGGCCCGCGGTGAGCACCGCCGCCACCGCGATACGGACCGGGGTCTGCGCCCACCAGGCGGCCGAGGCCGGTTCGGGCAGCGGGACGCCGAGCGTGAGCAGTGCCCCGTACACCCCGAGCATCGCGGTGAGATGCCACAGGAACGCGGTCATCGCGATTCCGTTCGCGGCGACGACCGCCCGCCAGACGCCCGCCCGCCGCACGAACCGCGTCCCCGGCCCCCGCAGCAGTTCGACCGCGCCGACCAGCCACAGTCCGTGGCACAGCAGCGCGAGTGTGGGCGGGGCCATGTTGGAGACCTTCTCGCCCGGCATCCCGACCATGGAGAGCGGATACGGCCCGTACGCGACCAGCGCGGCGGCCCCGGCGAGCCCCACCCCGGCGAGGGCGGCGGGCAGGGCCAGGCGCCCGTCGGCCCGCAGGAAGCCGAGCTGGTGCACGGCGAGCCAGACGAAGCCGAAGTTCAGGAACTCCACGTACGGGACCCCGAACGCGAACCGGGCGACGTCCACGGCGACCGCGCCCGCCGCCAGCGCGGCGAACGCGCCCCACCCGTACCGCTCGTGCAGCCTCAGCAGCGGCGGGGTGAACGCCACCATCGCGAGATAGATCCCGATGAACCAGAGCGGCTGGGTGACGAGTCTGAACGCGACCCCGGTCAGCCCGCCGTCCCGCCCGACGAGCTGGACGAGCAGCGCGAGGACACCCCAGACGACGATGAAGACCATGGTGGGCCGCAGCAGCCGCTGGAGCCTGGCCCGCAGGAACGCGGCGTAGACCGAACCGTCCGGGTGCCTGCGGCTCAGGGACCGGTAGGACAGCGCGTGCGAGAACCCGCCGACGAAGAAGAACACCGGCATGATCTGGAGCACCCAGGTGAGCACCTGCAACTCCGGCACCACGGCGAGCAGGTTCCCCACCTCGTCCCCGCTGACCACGGCCATGAGCCAGTGCCCCAGGACGACGGTCCCCAGCGACGCCACCCGCAGCAGGTCGACATAGCGGTCCCGGGTGGTGGGGGTGGCGGCGGCCAGTTCACGAACGCTTGATCCCATGAACGTACGGTCGCGCGGGGGCCGCTCGCGGGGGAGGGCGCTCGTACTCAGATCGGCGGCTGAGTAGTCCGGCCGCCCGACGGGACGAGACCGCTGCGGCCATCGGATCCGGCTGAGTGACGAGTCGCTTCCAGCCCTCAGGGGTGGGAGGGGCCTTCAGAGCCCTGCGGATCGCTTGTTCGGGTGCCAGTGCGCCTCAGACGAGTCGTTCCACTGAATGTCGACCTGGTCGCCGCCGTCCGGGTTCTCGAAGCGGAAGCCCAGTTCGCGGAAGGTCGCGCCCACACGGTCGCCTTCGTGGGTGAGTTTCCAGCCCTTCCGCACCAGCTGCTGGCGCACGCGCCGCTGCGCGTCTCGGGCGATGGCTTCGGGAACGTCGGGCACGCTCCAGTCGAGATCGAAACTGCGGACATCGCTGCGTGCCCCGTCGATGTGGGCGACGCTCCTCAGCCCGCGGTAGTAACAGGCACCGGTATCGACCCGGCCCGCGCCCGCAGCATACTTACCGCCCGGAGGCCCGGGCTCTGGATAAGGCGCTCGAACATGCGGGTGAACGTATGCGCCCGGCCCGCGCAGCGCCCGGCTACACCACCACCGCGCCCGCCGCCGGGGACGATGCCACGCGGGCCGTGCGGCAGGTGCCGGACGCCTTAAGGGCCGCCGCCACCGTCACCGCCGCTTCCGCGTCCTTCACCAGGAAAGCCGTGGTCGGGCCCGAGCCCGAGACCAGGGCGGCGAGGGCGCCCGCGGCGAGGCCCGCGTCCAGGGTCGCGGTGAGGGAGGGGCGCAGGGAGAGGGCCGCGGGCTGGAGGTCGTTGGAGAGGGCGGCGGCGAGGGCGAGGGGGTCGCCGGTGCGCAGGGCGTCCAGGAGGGGGGCCGAGGGCCGGGGTTCGGGGACCTGTACGTGCGAGGTGAGGCGGTCGAACTCGCCGTACACCGCCGGGGTCGACAGTCCGCCGTCCGCGACGGCGAACACCCAGTGGAAGTCGCCGCCCACCGTCAGTTCCGTCAGGCGCTCGCCGCGCCCGGTGCCGAGCGCCGCGCCGCCGACCAGGCTGAAGGGGACATCGCTGCCGAGCTGTGCACAGATGCCGAGGAGGTCGGCACGGGGGGTGCGCAGGCCCCACAGGGTGTCGCAGGCCAGCAGCGCGGCGGCGCCGTCGGCGCTGCCGCCCGCCATGCCGCCCGCGACGGGGATGTCCTTGGCGATATGGAGGCGGACATCCGGGGACAGGCCGTGGTGCCGGGCGAGCAGTTCGGCGGCGCGGGCGGCGAGGTTCGTACGGTCCAGGGGAACGAGCGAGGCGTCCGGGCCCTCACAGGTGACCGTCAGCGAGGCGGCGGGGGTCGCGGTGACCTCGTCGTACAGCGAGACCGCGAGGAAGACATTGGCCAGGTCGTGGAAGCCGTCCGCGCGGGCCCCGCCGACCGCGAGCTGGACGTTGACCTTCGCGGGGACCCGTACCGTAACGCTGCCGTTCCGGCTCACGCTCACGCTCCCGTTCCGGCTCACGCTCCCGCTCCCGCTCTCGCTCATGCCTTCGCCTCCGCGATCCGGGCGAACTCCGCCACCGTCAGTGCCTCGCCCCGCGCCTGCGGCGAGATCCCCGCCGCGACGAGCGCGGTCTCGGCGGCGGCCGGTGATCCGGCCCAGCCCGCGAGCGCCGCCCGCAGGGTCTTGCGGCGCTGGGCGAAGGCCGCGTCGACCACGGCGAAGACCTCGGCCTTGGTGGCCGTCGTCCTCGGCGGGTCGCGGCGCACCAGGGACACCAGTCCGGAGTCGACGTTGGGCGCGGGCCAGAACACCTTCCGCCCGATGGACCCGGCGCGCTTCACCTCTGCGTACCAGTTCGCCTTCACCGACGGCACCCCGTAGACCTTGTTCCCCGGGCCGGCCGCGAGCCGGTCGGCGACCTCCGCCTGCACCATGACCAGGGTGCGCTCGATCGACGGGAAGCGGGCGAGCATATGGAGGAGGACGGGGACGGCGACGTTGTACGGGAGGTTCGCGACGAGCGCGGTCGGCCGGTCGGGCAGTTCGTCGATGAGCATCGCGTCGGAGTGGACCAGCGTGAAGTGCGGGGCCCGCTCGGGCAGCCGCGCCAGGATGGTGGCGGGCAGCGCGCCCGCGAGGGCGTCGTCGATCTCGACGGCGACGACCCGCTCGGCCGTCTCCAGGAGCGCCAGGGTCAGCGAGCCGAGCCCGGGTCCGACCTCGACCACCACGTCGTCCGGGCGGACTCCGGCCGTCCGGACGATCCGGCGGACGGTGTTCGCGTCGATGACGAAGTTCTGGCCGCGCTGCTTGGTGGGGCGTACGCCGAGCGCGGCGGCCAGTTCGCGGATGTCGGCGGGGCCGAGGAGGACGTCGGATGGCTCAGTGGTGCTCACCGATACAGCCTACGGGTGCGGGGTGCGGCGGTTGCGCCGCACGGGCTGCCGGGGCCGCGTGGACCACCGGTGCCGCAGGCGCTCGTGGCGTCCGGAGCGGCGCGGGCGCGGGTGGGCCCGTACGGGCGCCTCATGAGTGGAGCCGCCGGCCGCAGTGCGGCCAGGGGCTCGCGCCCCGCTGCACATACAGCTTCTTCGCCCGGTGCGTCTGCTCGTCGGCCGACGCGTCCTGGGGTCTGCCGCTGCCGCCGAGGGAGCGCCAGGTGCCGGTGTCGAACTGGTACAGCCCGCCGTACGTCCCGGACGCGTCGACCGCTCCCGGCCGCCCGCCGGACTCGCACTGTGCGAGCGCCCGCCAGTTCAGGCCGTCCGCGCCCGCCACGGACTCGGGCCGGCGCTTCGTCCCCACCCGCACCCGCTCGGTGACCGGCTCCCGCACCACCTCGGCGGTCAGCTCCCGGGGCCGCTGGCGCACCCCGTTGACCGTACGCAGCTGAAACGTGATCCGGCGGGCGCCGGGTCTGCCGGGCCGGGCGACGACCTCCGTGCCCGCGAACAGCTCCGGGTCCCGGGTCCTGACCACCTCGTACGGGATCGTCTCCTCCCGGACCTGGCGCGATCCGGTGATACGCATGACCGTCACCGTCTGCCCGTCGCGCGGAAAGCTCGACGGGGGTACGGAGGTGGTGTCCTCGCCGCCGAGCGCGATGCCCGCTTCGGCCAGCGCCTCGCCGACGGTCGCCGCGTTGGTACGGACGGTGCGCTCGCGGCCGTCCGCCATGAACGTCACGGTCCGTTCGGTGCGTACGTCCAGCGCGAGCCCGCCGCGGGAGATCGCGGCGGAGCGCGAGGTGGAGAGATACGCGCCCTCGGCGCGCACCCCGAGCTGCCGCAGCGCGCCTTCCACCGTGCGGGCGGTGGTCCACACCTCCTGCCTGCGGCCGTCCAGGGTCAGGATGAGGGGCCGGCCGTAGCGGACGACGACCTCGTCCCCGCTGTCGAGATCCTCGCCGGGGGCGGGCGCGACGATGTCATGCGCGCCGTAGGCGACCCCCTCGTCCTTGAGCAGCTCCCCCACATCGTCGGCGAAGGTGTGCATCGTGCGCGGTACGCCGTCGACGGTGAGTTTCACCGCCTTGTCGCTGGCGACGAACGCCGAGGTCCCGCCCGCCAGGAAGGCGACGACGAGGGCCTGCGGGACGAGTCTGCGGAAGGTGTCGGGTCCCCGGAGGGTCTCCGGCCGCCCCTGGCCCTGGCCCCGGCCCTGGCTCTCGGGGGCCCGGCCACACCTCCCGGCCCTGCGCAGCTCGGCGCGGCCGGGCGGGGGC
Source organism: Streptomyces sp. NPDC055078 (assembly GCF_053607985.1). Taxonomy (NCBI): domain Bacteria; kingdom Bacillati; phylum Actinomycetota; class Actinomycetes; order Kitasatosporales; family Streptomycetaceae; genus Streptomyces; species Streptomyces sp. NPDC055078. The sequence continues at coordinate 11,663 of NZ_JBSGUP010000107.1, read as the reverse complement.
TCCGGCGCGGCCGACTCCCGGTCACCGGACACGCACTCACCCGGCCCCCGGTCACCGGACTGCGACTCACCCGGCTCCCGTTCACCGAACGCCCGCTCACCCGGCATCGGCTCGCCGGACTCCGGCTCGTCCGGGCCCGTCATCGTGCCGGCCGCCGTCATGGCACGGTGACCGCCCCGCGCACTGCTCACATCGCTCATGACGCTCCGTAAGATCCAGGTCCGGTCCGCCCGATGGCGTCGGGGCCGGGACGTTATCGGAGCGGGGGCCACTCTCCAAAGCGATGTCACTACGCTGTGTCGCGCCGATGCGCCGCGAGGCGCATTCGCCGTTATCGGTCAGTAACCGAATGCCTCGGCCGTGTTCGCCGCCACCGCCGCGGCCAGGGTGTCCTCGTCCACTCCCTTCACCTCGGCCATGGCGCGCAGCGTGATCGGAATGAGATACGGCGCGTTGGGCCGTCCGCGGTAGGGCACCGGCGTGAGAAAGGGCGCATCGGTTTCCACCAGAACGAGTTCGCGCGGGGCGACGGCGAGAGCGTCCCGCAGCGGCTGTGCGTTCTTGAACGTCATATTGCCCGCGAACGACATGTAGTATCCGGCGGCGGCGCACACCCGGGCCATTTCCGCGTCACCGGAATAACAGTGGAAAATGGTGCGCTCCGGTGCGCCTTCCTCGCTCAGGATGCGCAGGACATCCGCATGGGCGTCCCGGTCGTGAATGACGAGCGCCTTGCCGTGCCGTTTGGCGATCTCGATATGCGCGCGGAAGGAGCGCTCCTGGGCGGCGATCCCCTCCGGTCCCGTACGGAAGCGGTCGATCCCGGTCTCGCCGACGGCGCGCACCTGGGGCAGGGCGGCCAGCGCGTCGATCTCCGTGAGGGCGTCGTCGAGGGCCGCGTCCCCGCCCGCCTCGCGCGGGCCGTGCCCCCGGCCGCCGGGGTCGCCCAGGACGATCCGGGGGGCCTCGTTCGGGTGCAGGGCGACCGCGGCGTGCACACCCTCGTGGTCGGCGGCGGTCTTGGCGGCCCAGCGCGAGCCGTCGATGTCGCACCCCACCTGGACGACGGTGGTCACCCCTACGGCCGCGGCCCTGGCCAGCGCCTCAGCGACCGTGCCCGCCTGCATGTCCAGGTGGGTGTGCGAATCGGCGACCGGGATCCGGAGCGGTTCGGGCAGCGGCGGTGGGGCGGACTTCGAACTCATGGACGCGATCCTACGAGGCGCGTGCCCGGCGGCTCACCCTCGGTGGGATCGGTTGCTCACCCTCGGTGGGATCGGCGGCTCACTCCCGCGGACGCGGCGGAACCGGCAGCTCACTCCCGGGGACGCGGTGGAGCCGGCGGCTCACTTCCGGTGGAAGGGATGCAGCAGATCGGACAGATGCCATGAGCGGTGCTGCGCCGGGGTCCGCTCCGCTTCGGGGCCCTCCCCCGCCCCGATCGGACCGGCCGGCGGTACGGGCTTGGTCTGCCGCGGACGCGTGGGGTTCGCGGCACGAGCCATCAGATCCAGCACCGATGAGACCTGTCCGGCCCTCATGATCCTGACGACATTTCCCCCGCAGTTCATACAACTGGGGCTCGAAAGCGGGGACGGCACCCGCTCGCCACCCGCCTTGTACACGACGTATTCCCGGCCGGAACCGTCGATGTGGTGCTCGATTTCGTACGACTGTTCCCAACCGTGCCCGCAGCGCATGCAGGCGAAGGCGTATGCCTCATGGACCTTGGCGGTGCCTGTGATCTCACTCATGCCAGCTCCTTTCCACTGCCCCAGTGGACGCCCATTCCGGCGGGAGCGCATCAGCGCCTGTCGAATAATGGTGTGGACTTTGGCCTTCCCATGCCCAAGGTGCCCCGGACCCGGTCTGCGCTTTGCCTTTTACGATAGTCCTTTACCGTCTCCGGGGGCCGCTCCAGCCGCGTTCTTTGCCGCGACGACCGCATCGAACACCTCGCGTTTGGGCAGTCCCGCCCCGGCCGCGACCGCCGCGATCGCCTCCTTGCGCCGCTCCCCCGCCTCCTCCCTCACCCGCACCCGGCGCACCAGCTCAGCGGGGTCGAGATCCCCGGGCGCGGGGGCGGGGGCGCCCTGGACGACGACGGTGATCTCGCCGCGTACGCCGTCGGCCGCCCAGCCTGCCAGCTCACCCAGACCGCCCCGCTTGACCTCCTCGTATGTCTTGGTCAGCTCCCGGCAGACGGCGGCCCGGCGCTCCGGTCCGAACACTTCGGCCATTGCGGTGAGGGTGTCGCCGAGCCGGTGGGGGGCCTCGAAGTAGACGAGGGTGCGGCGTTCGGCCTCGTTCTCCCGGAGGCGGGAGAGGCGCTCGCCCGCCTTGCGCGGCAGAAAGCCCTCGAAGCAGAAGCGGTCCACGGGCAGCCCGGACACGGCGAGGGCGGTGAGGACGGCGGAGGGGCCGGGGACGGCGGTGACCCTGATGTCCTTCTCCACGGCGGCGGCGACCAGCCGGTAGCCGGGGTCGGATACGGACGGCATCCCGGCGTCGGTGACGAGCAGCACCCGCGCTCCGCCGCTCAGCGCGTCGACCAGCTCCGGCGTACGGGCGGACTCATTGCCCTCGAAATAGGACACCACCCGACCCGAGGTCTGGACGCCGAGCGCCTGGGTGAGCCGCCGCAGCCGCCGGGTGTCCTCGGCGGCGACGATATCGGCACCCGCCAGTTCGGCGGCGAGGCGGGCCGGGGCGTCGGCGGCGTCGCCGATCGGGGTGCCCGCCAGGACCAGCAGTCCGGCCGGGGTTCCGGGGGGCGTCTCGCGAGGCGGCACAGTCGTCACGTACGCCATTCTCCCAGGGCGAACGGGGTCGGGCGGACGCCGGGGCGCGCGGGGCCCTCCTCGCGCGGCGCAGCAGCCCGGCGCCCGGCGCGACACGGGGCGCGGCACAGGGCGCGGCGAGCCCCCGGCGCCCGGCGCGACACGGGGCGCGGCACCGGGCGCGGGTGTCACCGCCCCGGGCGCGGGGCTCATCAGCGGCCCGGCCGCGCGGCTCGTCACCGCCCCGGACGCGGGCCCGGACGCGCACCTCGCACAGTGGCGTTCCCTACGATGGCGCGGTGACCAGTACCGCTCCACAGACCGACCAGGGCCGGGACGCCGACCAGCAGCCGGCCGGCTGGCAGCAGCGGCTGCGCAGATTCGGCTACACGCCCCGGCCCGAGATCGGGCTGCGCGAACGCCTGGTGCCGCCCTACACCCGCCCGTCCGAACGGCTGTGGCCGGTGTTCGGCATTCCGCCGGGGGTCGTGAACCCGCTGCTGCGGGCGTCCGCCTGGCTCGGCCCGCTGCTGGTCGCCCTGGTCGCGGGCGTGCTCAGGTTCTGGAACCTGGGCAAGCCGCACGCGGTGATATTCGATGAGACGTACTACGCCAAGGACGCGTGGGCCCTCATCAACCGGGGGTACGAGGGAAACTGGCCGAAGGACATCGACAAGAAGATCCTCAAGGATCCGTCGGCGGTCGACATCCCGGTGGACCCCGGTTATGTGGTGCATCCGCCGGTCGGCAAGTGGATCATCGGCATCGGCGAGAAGATCTTCGACTTCACGCCCTTCGGCTGGCGCTTCATGGTCGCGGTGCTCGGCACCCTGTCGGTGCTGATGATCTGCCGGATCGGCCGCAGGCTGTTCCGCTCGACGTTCCTCGGCTGTCTCGCGGGTCTGCTGCTCGCGGTGGACGGACTGCACTTCGTCATGAGCCGTACGGCACTGCTCGACCTGGTGCTGATGTTCTTCGTGGTGGCCGCCTTCGGCTGCTTGATCGTCGACCGCGACTGGGCCCGGCGGAAACTGGCGGCGGCGCTGCCGACCGATGCCGAGGGGGTGCTGCGGCCGGACGCCGTCATCGCCGAGAGCCTGCGCCTGGGCTGGCGCCCGTGGCGGATCGCGGCGGGCGTGATGCTGGGGCTCGCGGCCGGGACCAAGTGGAACGGCCTGTATGTGATGGCCGCGTTCGGGCTGCTCACCGTGGCGTGGGACGTGGGCACCCGGCGTACGGCGGGCGCCCACCGGCCGTATCTGACCGTGCTGCTGAAGGACCTCGCCCCGGCGTTCGTGGCGACGGTCCCGGTGGCGCTCGTCACCTATCTGGTGTCCTGGTCCGGCTGGATCTTCTCGGACAAGGGCTACTTCCGGAACTGGGCGGAGGGCCGCCGGGGCCTGTCCCCCGACTCCGTGAACCTGCCGCTGGCCGGAAAAGTCGATCTGCCGCAGTTCGACATGACCTGGGTCCCGGAGTGGCTGCGCAGCTTCTGGCACTACGAGACCGAGGTCTACAGCTTCCACGTCAATCTGACGTCGGGTCACACCTATCAGTCGAACCCCTGGAGCTGGATCATCCTGGGCCGCCCGGTCTCGTACTACTACGAGGACCCCAAGGCGGGCGTCGACGGCTGCCCGTCCGACGCGGCCGGCAAGTGCGCGAGCGAGGTCCTGGCGCTGGGCACCCCGCTGCTGTGGTGGGCGGCCTGCTTCGCGATCGTGTACATCCTGTGGCGCTGGTTCTTCCGCCGGGACTGGCGCGCGGGCGCGATCGCCTGCGCGATCGCGGCCGGTTGGGTGCCGTGGTTCTTCTACCAGGAACGCACGATCTTCCTGTTCTACGCCGTCGTCTTCGTACCGTTCCTGTGTCTGGCGGTGGCGATGATGATCGGCGCGATCCTCGGGCCACCGGGCTCGGACGAACGCCGCCGGGCGATCGGCGCGATCGGCGCGGGTGTGCTGGTCCTGCTGATCATCTGGAACTTCATCTACTTCCATCCGCTGTACACGGGGAACCCCATCCCGGTGGAGGACTGGCGCGACCGGATGTGGCTCGACACCTGGGTGTGACGGCTGCGGTGGGGACGGCTGCGGTGGGGACGGCTGCGGTGGGCGGCTGCGGTGGGGACGGCTGGGTGTGACTGCCCGCGTACGAATGACGCGTACGACTGACGCATGCGACTGCTGGGTATGACGGCTGCGGTACGAGGGCTGTGGTGTGACGGCTGCGGGTGTGACGGTGAATGCCCGGTTCGCCTGCGACGACGGGCGGTACACGCATACCGTGTGGGCCGGACAGACGATTTATGGGGGGTGGGGCAGATGGACCCGATTTCGCTGGCGGTGCTCGCGGCTCTGGCGGGTGGCGCCGGAGGGGAGATCGGCCGTCAGGCGTGGGCCGGTCTGAGCGGGGTCGTACGCCGCAGAAGGGCGGCGGCGACAGCGGCCGGGGACGGGGACGGCGGGTCACCGGGGGGCGCGGCAGGTGAGTCCCCCCAGGTCACCCCGGCCGGGTCACCGGCTGCCGCCGCTGACGGGCCCCCCGATGCCGCCGCCACGAGCGAGTCCGCCCTCGCCGCCCTGGAGGAGCGGCCGGACGATCTGGCCCGCGCCGGTGAGCTGGAGCGGGCCCTGACGGACCGGCGGGCGGCGGACGCGGAGTTCGCGCGGGCGGTCCAGGTGTGGGAGGCGTCGTTCCGGGCGACGCTGTCCGCCGACCCCGACGCGGCGGCGGACCTGGAGCGCGCGGTGCGGGCGATCTCCCCCGAAGCCGCGCCCGAGCGGGCCGCCGGGGTGCACAACGACTTCCGGGACGGGAAGTTCGACGGCCCCGTCCAGGGCAGCGGCACTCAGCACATCACGTACAACAAGTAGCCGCGTGGGAAGGAAGAAGCCCGCCAGGGCACGCCGGCACAACGACTTCCGGCACGGGAAGCACACCGGCCCGGTCCAGGGCAGCGGCACCCAGCACATCACGTACAACTCCATGTCCTCGCCCGGAGTGCCGCCCGCGCTGGCGTCGCTGCCGCCCGTACCGCCGGAGTTCACCGGGCGCGAGGACGAACTGGACGAACTGCTCGATCTGCTCGACCCCCGGCGGCAGCGGCCGGACGGCGGGCTCGCCGCCGTCCCGACGGCGGCCGTCGTCGCGGGCCTGCCGGGGGTGGGCAAGACCACCCTGGCCGTCACCGCCGGGCACCGGGCGCTGGAGCGCGGCTGGTTCACCGGGGTGCAGTTCGTGAATCTGCGCGGCTACGACCAGGCGCCCGTCCAGCCGGGACAGGCGCTGGACGCGCTGCTGCGCTCCCTCGGGGTGCCCGTGGAGCACATCCCGGGCTCGGTCGACGAACGCCAGGGGCTCTACCGGTCACAGCTTGAGATACGGGCCCAGCGCGGCGAGCGCCTGCTCATCGTGGCCGACAACGCGTCGGAGTCGGGCCAGGTGACCGCGCTGCTGCCCGGCACCCCCCGGCACCGGCTGCTGATCACCTCCCGGCACACCCTCACCGGAATGGGCGCCCGGCTGGTCGATCTGACCACCCTGCCGCTCGCGGCCTCGGTCGAACTGCTGCGTCGCGCCCTGTATGTCGCCGCGCCCGACGACCACCGGGTGGAGGACGACCCCGAGAGCGCGGAGGCGCTCGCGCGGGCGTGCGGCTTTCTGCCGCTGGCCCTGCAGATCACGGCGGCGCTGCTCACCGCCGACCGGGGCCAGCCGCTGGCCGAACGGGCCCGCCAGCTCGGCCAGACGGGCGGCCGGCTCGCCGAGCTGGACGACGGCAGCCGGGCGGTCCGCGCCCCCTTCGAGCAGTCGCTCATGCTGCTCACCCCGCAGCAGGTCGATATGTTCCGGCTGCTCAGCCTCAACCCCGGCCCCACCATCTCCACCAAGTCCGCCGCCATCCTCGCGGACCGGAGCGAGACGGAGGCCCGGGACCTGCTCAACGGCCTCGCCCGGGGTCATCTGCTGGAGCGCAGCGCCCTGCGCGACTGCTGGCAGATGCACGATCTGCTGCGGGACTACGCGGCCGAACTGGCCACCGCCCACGCCGAGCGGGGCCGCCGGGTGAGACGCCGTCACGCACGGGCGCGCACCCGGCTGATGAGCCACCATGTGCGGACCACCAGATCGGCGGCCCTGCGGCTGGAGGCGCTGCCGGGACACGAGGTGGCGGGGGTGTTCGGCAGCCGGGACGAGGCGCTGGCCTGGCTGGACATGGAGCGCTCCACACTCGTCGCGGCCGTGCACCTCGGCCGGCTGGAGAACGACCCCCAGGCGGCGGCCCTCGCCACCCACCTCGGGATCTATCTCAAGTGGCGGCGGCTGTTCGACGATCTGTACGCGGTGACGGTGATCGCCAGGGACACCTACCAGGACACCGGCGACAAGGCGAACGAGGCCGTCGCCCTGGGAAACCTCAGCCACGCCTTCCATGAGCTGCGGCGCTACGAAGAAGCGCGCGCCGCCGCGGAGAAGGCCCGGGACATCTTCCAGGACACCGGGAACCAGATGGAGGAGGCCCACGCCTGGATCAACTACAGCGCGGCCCTGGAGGAACTGCACCGGCTCGATGAGGCCCTGGAGGCCGTGGAAACGGCCCGCCGTATCTTCCAGAAGCTCGGGGACCAGTACAAGGAGGCCATGACCTGGGTCAATGTCGCCGATGTCTACTTCCGGCTGCGGCGGTTCAACGACGCGCTGAACGCCGCGGAGACGGCCCGCGACATCTACCAGAGGACCGGCGACCGCCATAAGGAGGCCACGGCGTGGAACAACCTCTCCAGTCCCCTGCTGGAACTGCGCCGGTTCGACCAGGCGGCCATGGCCGCCGAGCAGGCCCGGGACATCTTCCGCGAGACCGATGACCGTACGGGCGAGGCGATGGCGTGGAACAACTTCAGCAACGCCGCGCGGCGGCTGCGGCGGTTCGACGAGGCGACGGCGGCGGCCGAGAAGTCCCGGGACATCTTCCAGGAGACCGGCGACCGCCACCGTGAGGCCATGGCCTGGATCAACCTCAGCAACGGGCTCGCCGAGTCACGACGGTTCGAGGAGGCGCTGGCGGCGGCCGAGACATCGCGCGCCCTCTACCGGGAGACCGCCGACCGGCGCAGCGAGGGCATGGCCTGGGCCGGCGTCAGCAGCGCCCTCCTCCGGCTGTACCGGAACGACGAGGCGACCGAAGCGGCCAGGACGGCTCGCGACATCGCCCGGGAGACAGGCGACCGGCACAAGGAGGGGCAGGCGACCCTGACCTACAGCTGCTGCCTCGGCGAGCTGCGCCGGTTCGAGGAGGCGCTCACCGCCAGCCGGACCGCCCTGGACATCTTCCGCGAGACCGGCGACCGGCACCGGGAGGGCATGGTCTGGAACAACACCGGCGCCGTGCTGAACGACTTGCGCAGGCCCGAGGAGGCGCTCACGGCCGCCGAGACCGCCCGCGACATCGCCCGGGAGCTGGGCGTTCCCCATGAGGAGGGCTCGGCCTGGACGACCTACGGCCGGGTGCTCCACCAGCTCAAGCGCTTCGACGAGTCGCTGGCCGCGGCCGACAGGTCCCTCGCGCTGTGCGAGGGGATCGGCCACCGGCACGGGGTAGCCGTCGCCTCGACGAACCGCAGCGAAGTGCTGCGCGAACTGGGGCGCTTCGATGAGTCCCTCGCCGCCGCCGAGGCGGCCGGGGACTACTTCCGCGAGGTGGCCGACCGCCCGCGGGAAGCCCTCGCACTGCGCAGGCGCGGCGCCGCGCTCCGGGCCGCGGGCCGCCTCGCCGAGGCGATCGAAGCGGGCGAGCGGACCGTGCGGCTCGCCGAGGAAGTGGGCCGGTGGGAGGCCGGCCGCGCCTACGAGGAACTGGCGAAGGCCCTGGCCGCCGCCGGAACCGCCCCTGCCCGGGTGTCGGACGCCTGGCGGAAGGCCGCCGCCGCGTTCACCGACGCGGGTGGCGGGACGGAGGCGGAGGAGGCCCGTACGAAGGCGGCGGACGGGGACGGGGCCCCTGCGCGGGCGGCGGGCGCGGGCGGCGACGAGACAGCCGGCTCGGGCTCCGGCGGGACGGAGCGCGACACGGCGGGGGCGTGAACGGCGGCCTGTCCGGGCAGGGCGGGGATCCGGGTACGGGTACGGGAACGGGAACGGGAACAGGAACGGGTAGGGCAGCGGCTTCGGGCCATGGCGGGGGCTTCGGGTACGGGTACGGGACGCCCCGGTGGCCGGGTGACCTGGTGGGCCGGGTGACCTGGTGGGCCGGTGGCCGCCGCCGGTCAGCCCGCGACGGCGTCGACCGCGACGACCTTGGCGGGGCGGACCCTGACGGTCAGCACCCCGGGGACCCCGTTGCGCGCGCCGGCGTCGTCGGCGGCGTCCTCGCCCAGATAGCGGGCCGCGATCCGGGTGGCCCAGTGCCGCGCCTGCTCCAGGTCCTCGCTGATCTCCGCACGCCCCTCCAGCAACACGAAGGAGAACGGCGGCCGGTCGTCCTCGACACAGAGCGCGACCCGGCCGTCCCGGAGCAGATTGCGCCCCTTGACCGACTTCGCGGCGGTGTTGAAGACCAGTTCGTCGCCGTCGAGCAGGAACCACACCGGAGCGATGTGCGGGCGCCCGTCGGCTCGTACGGTCGAGAGCTTCCCGGTGCGGGTACCCTCCGCGACGAACCTCCGCCACTCACCCTTCGTCATTCTCTTTGCCGTTCTCGCCATTTCACCATCCTCTGTCAGAGGGGTGAGCGCGGGCGGACAGGCACGCCGGGCAGAGGTTGCGTGCGGTACGTCGCGGTCCCATAACAGTCTGCTCTTCTGTCACTCCTGTCCCGTAAGGTGCACGAGACATATTGCCTGAACATGTTCAAGGCAGTGGGGGGCTCCTTGGAAGGGGACGCGGGCAATGCGCAGTGGAGTGAAGGTCGCCGTGATCGGCGGTGTGTTCGCGCTGGTGGCCGGTGGTGTGAGCTACGGCGGCTACAACCTGATCGCCGACAGGGACGGCAGCGACGGTGAGTCCGCGTCCGCGGAACGGAAGACCGGACCGCTGACCGCCGAGGAGATCGGCGAGGCGTCGAAGGACTTCCTCGCGGCGTGGGCGCGCGGTGACGCGCCGAAGGCCGGCGAGCTGACCAACAACCCGGCGGAGGCCGAGCCGCTGCTCGCCGGATACCGCTCGGACGCCGGTGTCTCGGCGGCCGTGATCACGCCGGGGGCGGCGGTGGGCGCGAAGGTGCCGTTCACGGTGAAGGCGACCGTGACGTACAAGGGCAAGAGCAAGCCCTGGTCGTACGCCTCCGAGCTGACCGTGGTGCGCGGGCTGACGACGGGAAAGCCGCTGGTCGACTGGGTGCCCTCGGTGCTGCACCCCAAGCTGACGAAGGCGACCTCCCTCCGGACGGGCCCGGCGTCCACACCGCCGATCAAGGCCGTCGACCGGCGTGACCGGGAGCTGACGCCCGCGAAGTACCCGTCCCTCGGGCCCGTACTGGACGCACTGCGCAAGAAGTACGGGGAGAAGGCGGGCGGCACCCCCGGGGTCGAACTGGTCCTCTCCAACGCCGACAGCAATCTGCCCGATCAGACCCTGCTCGCCATCACCGAGGGCAAGGAGGGCACGCTGAGGACCACCCTGGACGCGGACGTCCAGGCGGCGGCCGAGGCGGCGGTGAAGCCGCACGCCCAGGCGTCGGTGGTCGCCATCAGGCCCAGTACGGGCGAGATACAGGCGGTCGCCAACAACCCGGCCGGCGGCTACAACACCGCCATGATGGGCGCCCAGGCACCCGGCTCCACCATGAAGATCGTGACCGCCGCGATGATGATGGACCGGGGGGTCGTCCAGGGCCCCGGCAGCAGTGTGGAGTGCCCGGCGACCGTGACCTGGATGGGCCGGACCTTCGAGAACCTGGAGAAGTTCGCCATCCCGAACGGCACCTTCAAGGACAGCTTCCGCCGCTCCTGCAACACCTCCTTCATCAAGGCCGTCAAGCCGCTCGACGACCGCGACGAGGCCGACACCGCCCTGGGGGAGACCGCGGGGAAGTACTTCGGCATCGGTCTCGACTGGAAGACGGGCGTCGTCAGCGTGGACGGCAAGGTGCCGCCGTCGTCCGGCCCGGAGACAGCCGCCTCGTACATCGGACAGGGCAAGATCACGATGAACGCGCTCAATGTGGCGTCCATCTCCGCGACCGTCAAGAACGGCGGCTTCCGCCAGCCCATCATCGTCCCCCAGTCCCTCGACAACCGCGAACTGGCCACCGCCGAGCGCCTGCCCGGCCCCATCGCCTCCGCCCTGCGGGACATGATGGGCGCCAGCGCCCTCAACGGGACCGGCCAGGCCGCGATGGCCTCGGTGAGCGGCGACAAGGGCGCGAAGACCGGCTCCGCCGAGGTCGACGGCCAAGGCAAGTCCAACAGCTGGTTCACCGGGTACGCCGGCGACCTCGCCGCCGCGGCGGTCGTCCAGTCCGGTGGCCGCGGCGGCGACGCGGCGGGCCCCGCGGTAGCGAAGGTCCTGAGCGCCCGATGACCCTCCCCGCCTCTACGGTGCCCTGAGCCTGGGTGTGTCATCAGGGCCTCCCCGCGGAGGCCCCTGCCCGGCGCGCGGGCCCTCGCGCCCTGGGGTCCGTCCTCAATCGCCGGACAGGCTGAGAAAGTTGCAGCCCAGCCGGCGTATGAGCCCCGGCGAAGCGCCAGAGACTGCACGCCCCTCGGCACAAGGGTCCGTCCTCAAACGCCGGACAGGCTGAGTGTGCCAGGGGCGACAGAATCAGCCCCGCCTGGGGGTCCTCCCCCTGGCTGCGCCGGGTGCACCCCCACCCAGGCGGAGCCCTGGGGGAGATTGAGGCGCAAGGTGCACAAATCCAGCCCCGCCGGCGTTTGAGGCGCGGGG
>NZ_JBSGUP010000106.1:0-16904 GCF_053607985.1 Streptomyces sp. NPDC055078 | reverse complement strand
GGCCAGGGCCTTCGCGCCGTCGGCCAGCGGGAAGACCCGGTGGACGAGCGGGCGGATACGGTGCTCGGCGACCAGGTCGAGCATGTCGCGGAACTCGGCCGCGCTGCCCATCGACGTCCCCACCAGACTGATCTGACGGAAGAACAGCTCACGGAGCGAGAGCGTGACATCCGCGCCGGTCGTGGCCCCCAGGGTGACCATCCGGCCGCCGGGGCGCAGCACCGCGAGGCAGGAGTCGAATGTCGCCGAACCGATGCTGTCGACGACCAGATCCACGGGCAGGACCAGCGCCCCGGCCCAGTCGGCACCGCTGCTCAGTGCGTGATCGGCGCCCAGCTCCCGGGCCCGGCGCAGCTTGTCTCCGCTCCGGGACGTGACACTCACCGTCGCGCCGGACGCCTTCGCCATCGTCAGCGCGATCGTCGCCACACCGCCTCCGATGCCGGGCAGCAGCAGGTGCTCACCGGCACGCAGACCGCCCCGGGTGAACAGCGCCCGGTAGGCGGTGACCGCGGAGAGGGGCAGGGCCGCCGCCTCGGTCCAGTCCAGATGCGGCGGCCTGGGCAGCGCGTTCCGCCCCGGCACGACCACGAACTCGGCGAACGTACCGGGTGCCGGACCGCCGAGGATGTCGGGAACCTCGGGTACCTCCGCCGGGCTGTCCCAGCCGATCGTCGGATCGATGATCACCTCGTCGCCCGGGGAGTGGCCGCTCTCGGCGCCCGCCTCGGCGATCACGCCCGCGCCGTCGGACCCCAGGACCAGCGCCGGGTCCTGCGGCGAGCGCGCCCCGGCCACGAAGAGGTCGCGATGATTGAGACCGGCCGCCTTGAGCCGGATCAGGACCTCATGCGGACGTACCCGCCCGACGGTGGTGCCGGTCACCCGTACTCCGGAGAGACCGGCCGCCCCCTTGTGCACTACGGCCTTCATCTGTTCCATCACCGGCACCCATTTCTCCGCAAACCAAATCGAACGACGCGGAAAGGGTGTCATGGCCAAGCGGTGGTCAACGGCTTCGCACCGGGAGCCTTTCAGTATCTGAAAGTTCCGGCTGAAGCCCCTGGCTGAAGCCTCCGGCTGACTCCCCCGGGAGCTGCCCCGGGACGCTGTCCTACGACGCTGCCCTGCCCGCCGCCCGGTCCGCAGTCCCACAACGCCGTCCTACGACGCGGCCTTCAGCGCCGCGAGCCGCGCCTCCACCTCCGCCGTGTCGCCCAGGCTGTCCAGCTGCTCGAACTGGGCGTCCAGCGACGAGGCCGCCAGTTCCTGCTTGCCCATCGCCCGCGCCTCCTCCCGGCGCACCTTGTCCTCGAAGCGGTGCAGCTCGCTGGTCGGGTCGAGGACATTGATGTTCTTGACCGCGTCCATCATCTGATTCTGTGCATAGGCGGTCCGTGAGCGGGCCACCAGCTCGTCCCGCTTGGACTGCAACTCGGTGAGCTTGATCTTCATCTGGTCCAGCCCGGTCTTGAGCTTCTCCACGACCTCCGACTGGGAGGCGATCGTCGGCTCCGCCGTCCGCGCCTCCTTCTCGGACTGGAGCTGGCGCTGCAACGCCACCTTCGCCAGGGTGTCGAACTTGTCCGCCTCCGCGCTCTGCCCGGCGGTCCTCAGCGCATCGGCCTTCCTGCTCGCCGCGAGCGCCTTGTCGCCCCACTCCCTGGCCGCCGTCACATCCTCCTGGTGATCCTGCTCCATCAGCCGCAGATTGCCGATGGTGCCCGCCACCGCCTGCTCCGCCTCGCTGATGTTGTTCGTGTAGTCCCGGATCAGCTGGTCGATCATCTTCTGCGGGTCTTCCGCCTGGTCGAGCAGGGCGTTGATATTGGCCTTGGCCAACTGGGTGACCCGGCCGAGGATGGTCTGCTTGGTCATCGCGCTTCTCCTTAAGAGGCTGCCGTACGGGCAGTGGTGCGGGGTGTCGAAGGAAGGGTGTCGCCGGAACAGGGCCAGGAACAGGAACAGGAACAGGGCCAGGGACCGGATGCGCGCGGCGCACGCACCGAAGACCAGGTGACGAGGTGACCAGGTCAGAACCGACCACCACCCATCCGGCCGCGCGTACCACCGCCGCCGAAACTGCCGGGCCCGCCCCCGAAGCCACCACCGCCCCCGAAACCCCCGCCCCTGCCCCCGCCGAGCAGTCCGCCGAGGAGGATCCCGCCGAGCACCGCGCCCCCGAGCCCGCCCCCCGTACCGCCCATGCCTGGTCCACCGCCGGGCCCGAACCGGTTGCCGAACCCCCGTACATCCGCCTCCGCCAGGCCCTGCGCCTGCCGGGCCAGCGCGTCCGCCTGCTGGGCCTCGGCCAGCGCGCCCTGCGGATCCGACGACCGGCCTTCTGCGGCGGGTTGGTCCCCGGCCAGCTCGGCCGAGCGCGCCAGTCGGCGCTGGGCCTCCGCCAGCCGGGTTCGCGCCTCGCTGCCGACGGCCCCGCGATGCGTGGTGATGTAGTCGGCCGCCGCGCCGATCGCGGACCGGGCGCTCAGCGTCGCCTGGTCGAGCAGGGCGAGGGCCCGCCGGGCACCGCGCTCGTTCTCGCGGGCTCCGGCCAGTGCCGCGTCCAGTGCCGCGTCCGCCTCCTCCACCCGCCGCAGCGCGTCGATCGGGTCGGAGGGGCCCGCCGCTGCTTCCCCGAGTCCTCTGCGCACCTCCGCCGCGACGGTCTCGGCGCGGGCGATCCGGCCCTGGAGGTCGGCCGTCGACGCCCCCTCCGGCATGCCCTTCAGCAGCCCCCGGGCCTCGGCCAGATCGCTGTCGGTCTCGGTGAGCGCGCCCGGCAGCCGGCCCGTCGCCTCCGCGAGTTCCCTGGCCCGCCGGTCCACGGCCTCGATCAGCTGGGCCGCCTGCGCGAGCGCCCCCTCGGCCGCCCGGATCCGTACGGCCGCCGTCCCGTTGTCGGTCTCATCGATGGCCGTACGGGCCCGGTCGAGCGCGGTCCTGGCGAAGACGAGCCGCTCCTTCGCCTGCTCGACATCGCTGGTCACGGGAGCGGCGGCCGATGGCGCGTACCGCTCGCGCATCACCGAGAGTGTCGCCTCCGCCGGGACGATCCGCCCGTCGAGTTCGCTGTACGTGGCCTCCGCCCCCGTGAGCGCCTGGGCGGCGTTCTGCTCCAGGGACCGCAGCCGGTCGAACGCCTCCGACTCCGCGTCGAGCCGCCGATTGGCGTTCACGCACCGGGACACGATCTCATCGAGCATCCGCCGCCGGGTGGCGTCGTCCTCCGGATACGCGTCATCGAGCTGCTGCCGCAGCCGGAAGGCGGCCGTCAGCTCCTCCTTCGCGTACGCCACCGCCTCCTCGAACGGCCGGGCCGCCTCCTCGCCGAACTGGGCGGTCGCGAACCCCAGCTCCTCCTGGCTGGTGCGCACCGCGTCATCGGTGTCGACCAGCGACCGCTTCGCCAGCGCGTCCAGCTCCGGCAGCGGCGTACGCGGCGGCTCACCGCCCCATCCCGCCTGCCCGCCCTGGGGCGTCGTCCGTGTCCTGGTGCGCTTTCTCCGCCTGGTCCAGGTGTACGCGGCGATCGCGCCGAACCCGCCGAGCACGGCGATCGGCAACACCAGATCACCGGCCCCCGTCCCGGCCCCGCCGCCCGCCGCTCCCGGGTCGGGGTCACCCGGGGTGATCGCGGGCGCCGGCACGGGCCGCCCGGCGACCACCGCCGCGTAACCGTTCGCCGCGCCGATGGCGGCTCCGGCCCAGTCGTTCTCCCGGAGCGCCGGTTCGATCGCGGTGTCCGCGACCTCGGCGAGCTGGGCGTCGGTCAGCTCGGACGACCTGTCCACGTAATACGCGTACTGCCGGTCGTGAGTAGCGACAGCGAGCAGCACATCGCTTTGCCCGAGGCCGTTCCGCTCGGCCGTGGCATCGGCCCACTCCTGCGCCGAGCGGCCGGAGAAGTCCCGTACGTAGACGACGAAGAGCTGGAGCCGTGTGCTGTCGAAGAGCCGGTCGAGTGCCTGGGAGACGTCCTGCTCGCGGTCACCGAGAGCGTTCACCCGGTCGGTGATCTGGCTGTCCCGGGACAGCTCCACGGGGTCGTCGGCGGGTGCGACCAGGGCCGTTCCGGCGGCGCGGGCCCCGGGGCCGTGGCTGCCCTCGGCGCTGCTCGCGGTGCTTTCGGTGCTGGCACCGGCCGGTGCGGCGGGCACGACCAGCCACCACACCGCCACCAGGGTGGTCAGCAGGGGCCGGGTGGCTCTTCGCGTCACATTTCGGAGGTTATGTCCGGAAAGGTGCAGGCGCGACCCGGCGACCGGGCCACCACCCGAGTGCCTGCGCCTCTGTGCTGTTCGCGCTTCACCCCATCGAGATGACGGGCATGTCGGGGTGCTGGAGGTGTTGCCCGTCCGCGTCGACGGTGAGGCGAAATGCTGCCGGGCCGGGGTGCCCGGCAGCCGCGTGCGCGTCGAGGACGTCCTCGGCACGGTCCCAGAGGCGGACCGGCCCAGCCTGCCGTACGTGCAGGTGATCGCCGTCGGGAGCGAGGGCGGCCACGGAACCGGCGGTGACGTCGATGAGATACGTGGCGCCATCGATCTCGGTGATCTGGCTGTTCGGCAAGGCCGACTGGATCAGGAAGCGGGTGAAGAACGCTTCCTCGGTGGCGGCGGTGAGCCAGTCAATCGTGTGGCGGGCGATGGTGGGGTGCGCATCGGCCAGGAGAGTGTTCCAGTGGGCGGGGTTCCCGAAAGCGGGCGCCTGGTGAGGTCGGGCGAGCATGAAGGACACGGTTCCCGGCAGGAGGGGACCGCTGGCAGTGCCGTCGTCGTGGACGGTGAGCAGGGTGCGGCCGAAGCCGAACTGCCAGCCGCCGAGGGTCGTGAGGATCTTCCCTCCGGGCCGGGTCTGTGCGATCCACGCCCGGGGAACGGTACGGACGGAGCAGGCGGCGACGATCCGGTCGAACGGGGCCGATGGCCAGTAGCCGTACAGGCCGTCCGCGACCGCGAGATCGGGGGTGTATCCGAGGCCGTACAGGGCGGTGGCTGCCTGTTCGAGCCGGTGGTTGTCGACTTCGAGGGTGGTGACGGCGTCGGATCCGTAGCGCTCGCAGGCCAGCGCGGTGGAGTATCCGGTTCCCGTTCCGATCTCCAGGATGTCCTGGTCCTCGGCCAGGTCCGCGTCGCGCCACATCCGGAGCACCAGGGACGGCAGGGTGGACGAAGAGGTGGGGGAGCCGCCGTCGCGGGGCTCGGGGTTGTCCCAGTCGGGCTCGTCGCCGTCGAGCTGGGTGACGAGGCTCTGGTCGGTGTAGGCGGCGGTGAGCCACCGCTCGGGGTCCAACTCGGCGGTGACCGGCTCCCACCACGTCATGCCCCGTGGCGAGGGCTTCTCGGCGGGCAAGTAGAACCCGGGCGCGAACCGGTGCCGGGGGACCGCCTCCACAGCTTGACGCCAGCCATCGGCCCTGTCGTCCGGCCCGACAGCAGCGGCCAGCTCGCTCCGAAGCCGCCGCGCGCGCTGCTCCCGTTCGGTCTTGTCTGTACGGGTCATGGTCGGGGTCCTTCCATCAGGAGGCGGGCAAACGCGCCGGCGATGTCGGTGGAGTCGGGTAGCCACCCCCACTGTCCATTGGGATTGCACTCGATGAACGTGAACCGTCCTGACGCGTCCTGGGGAAGGTCCTCCCGCAGAGCGAAGTCGAAGCACCCGAACGCCAGGCTGAAGGCTTCCAGGTACGTGAACAGGGCTTCCGAGACTGCGGGCGGCACGGAGAGAGGCTGGTGCTCCAGCGCGTCCCAGTCACCGCGCCGCCAGTCCAGTGCTCCGTCAGGGGCACGGATTTGCTGAGCGAAGACCCTCCGACCCACCACGGTGATCCGGGCGTCCGCTGTCTTCGGCACCTCGGCCTGGAACAGGTGCGTTGTCAGGGCAACGGACTCATCCAGGGTTTCCGGGTCGATCCGCTGAGTCCAGATCGCACCCGCCTGCCCGTCGTCCGAGACAGGCAGCCCCCGGAAGGACTTGTAGACCACCGGACCATGCTCCGCGGCGAAGGTCCGCGCTCGCTCCGCATCGTTGGTGATCAGAGTCGGCGGAACCACCAGGCCGATCCCTACGGCCGTCTGGAGCTGAGCCGCTTTGAACTCCGCGCGGGTGACAGCAGCCGGATGATTCACGTACCGGCAGCCCCGGATGTTCGTCAGGACACCGCCGAGGCCGTGCTTCGCCTCCGCCGCAGCGAACGCGCGCGTCTGCTCACTGACTCCTTCGAGGCGGGGCATCCGCCAGGGGCTCGGCCGCCGGTAGTACACGGCCCCGATCTCCTCCAACGCCACCGTGCGGCTCGCGGTCGTCACCGAACCCGCCCACCCCTGGGGCCCCAGAGCGGCCCCCATCACCAGATCAGGGCCGATGTCTGCCGGATCGACCCGCACCACCCGCGCGCCGAGGTCGTTCAGCTCCTCGATGACGAGGTCTGAAGTGACGTCGTCGAGGGACGTCACCACCATCACCGCCTGGCCCACCGGATCAGTCGGTTTCGTAGTCAGTCGTCACATCGTCCTGGACCTGGGGCTTCGGCGCCTCGCCGTCACCGCCCCCGGATCCTCCGGACATCGAAGCCGTCCCCTTCGTCTTACTCGTTCCGTGCTTCCCCATTTCGATGACCTGTCCGGCCTCGTCGGTGTAGCGGGCCAGCTGCGTCAGTGGGTCCAGCTCAACGCGCGCATAGGACGGTGGTGACACCGGTAGCCGGTCAGTCACCTGACGTAATCCCCATGGAACGTAATCCATCGACACGCCTCCCGATTCCCCGGAACACAAGACCCTCCCGGCCACCCCGAGGGGACACGTTCACACTACCGACCCACCCCTCTGCAACCCCTACGAATCCGCCATACCACCCCTCCCGCTCTGCCACCCCGAGCCGATCGGCTACCCGGTGCGCCGCCCCGGGAACAGCTCGTCACCATCAGAACCTCCAGCCCTTTGGCCCGCACCGGTGCAGAGGGCCAGGTCAACCCGTCCGCTCCGAGGCAGTCGGCCAGCGCCGACCTCCTCCTCCAGCTCAACAGAGCTGACAACACAGAGTGGTTCACCAACTACGCTCAGAGCCTCGAAGTCGTCGGGGCCGGTGCGCGGCCCTGGACACCCGACCAGGAGGGGACCGCCGTGTAAGCAACCTTCTCGTCGTCGACGACCGTGGCGCGATCCTTCTCCAGCGCCGTCGCGACACCGGTCAGTGGGCTCTCCCTGGCGGTGCGCAGGACATCGGCGAGACCGCCGCTCAGTGCGCGGTACGGGAATGCCTGGAGGAGACCGGCATCGTCGCCGAGGTCACCGGGTTCCTCGGTGTCTACACCGACCCGAACCACATCGTGGCCTACACCGACGGCGAGATCCGCCAGCAGTACGAGAACACCTATATCGGCCGCCCCGTCGGCGGCGAGCCCACCATCAACGACGAGGCCGATGGCGTCCGCTTCGTTTTGTCGGCCGACCTCGACGTGTACGACATCCACCCCAGCATGCGCCAGCAGATCGGCGACTACATCGCTGGCACCTACCCCTACCTGGGCTGAGCAGCCAGCTCGTTCGAGCAGCACGGCAGCGCCCCGCGCGAATTGGTCGCGCGGGGCGTTCCGGCTGTCGGCGAGGGGCTATGCGTTCGGCTCAAGTTCTCCCGGGTCGGGGGCGGGGGTGAGGGTCTGGGCGTGTGTGGGGCAGGCGTAGAGGGTGACGGGGGGTCCGCTGGCGCGTTCGATGTGGCGGACGGGGAGGGGTGCGAGGGTCCGGCGGTGGCAGATGCAGCAGGTTGCGCCGGACTCGGCGGGGGGTTCGCTGGTGAGTGCGTCGCGTGTCATGCGGGTACCCCGACCCGTGCCACGTTCGCGCCGTCGAAGGGGAACGGGACGTCGTAGCCCATGGTGGCCGCTACGGCCGATACGCAGCGCTGGCGCTGTCGGTCGGTGGCTTCTTTGGCGAGCAGCCATGGTCCGATGCGGTGTCCCCATGGTGTGGGGATGCTCCGGGCGAGGACTTGTGCGGGGACGGGGGTGCGTGCGGTGCAGATGACCAGGGGCGCGGGCTTGGTACGGCCTGCGAGGTATTCGGCGGTGTGGCGTCCGGGGCGGGTTCGGCGCGTCAACGGGAAAAGGTTCAGCACCCATACGAGGGCGCGGGCGATACGATCACGCATACGTCGTTCAGCTCCTCTGTAGCTGTTCGGCGGAGCCCCTTGGAACCGCTTAGGACCGGTTCCTTGGGGCGTTCTGTTGGTGGATCCAGATGGTGTGAGCACCAGGGCGACGCGTAGCCAGCACGCAAAGGTGCCCCGGTCCGTGCCCGTATCGAGCGCGAACCGGGGCTGACGTGGGGTTGTGTTGCTGTCAGCTCGGGTCCGGTGCTCCGGGGCCGTGGTCGCTCATCCGTACTCGTTCGTGTGCGTGCTGGCGTCGTTCGTCGTTGCTCGCTTCGCGCATGAGGGCGCGGCGTTCGGCGGCGGCCTGGTTGTCTTTCGGGGTGGTGTGTTGTCCGCTCGCTGCTCTGGTCGCGTCGGCGCGTACGGCCTGGACGGTGTGGGATGTGCGTCTGAACATGTGGCGCTCTTTCTCGGTGGTGTTCCGGGCCCGGTCGGGCCTGGGGGTGGTGCCCGCCCCTGCCGGTTGATTGCTTGGGGAAGCATCGTTGGCCGGCACGGCAGGGGCGGGGTTCAGGGGGTTGGCCGTGGGGTGGTTCGGGTGGCTGCGGCGGCGGTGCGGTCGCGTACGGGTATGCCCCAGGCGGTGAGCGTTGCTTTGAGCCAGGTGTGGGTGACGCCGTAGGTCTGGGCGAGGTCGCCGAGAGGCGTACCGCCGAGGTACGTCGCGGTGACGGTGGCCCGTTCGGCGAGGACGTTTTCCCGGGCGGCTTGCACCTCGGCGGGTGTCCGGCGCGCGGTCCGGTTCTCGCTGGTCCGCCGGGGCCGCTTGGGTGTGTCGGGGATGCTCGCGCGGACGGTGTCGGCATGGGCGGTGTTCTCGTGGAGGGTGCGGGCGTCGCTGACGCGGATGAAGCCGTCGATGTCCCCGGCGGCCGACCGGGTGCGCAGAGCGGTTTTCAGGGTGTGGCAGAGGTGGCAGGGGTGTGCGGGGCGTGGCCGGGTCAGTTCGGTGATCGCGGACATGGGGTGCCTTTCGGGGAGGGTGGCCCCGGTCGCCCCTGCGGGGGTGGGGGTGACCGGGGCCGGGGGCAGGGAAGTGGCCTGCCCCTCTTCCCCCGGTCCTGCGTGGGGTCAGGGCCACGGCAGGTCCGAGGGGGTGCCGCTCTCGCGTGTTCCTCCGCAGCGTCAGGGGCGCTGCCACGCGGAGAGCGGGGGCAGGGGGGACCGGCCGGCGTACCGGGGGCGTCTGGTCGTCACCGTGCCGGGCCGCCTTGCCTGCTGCTGCGGGTGTTCACCTCGGTCAGGGCGGGCCGGAGCTGATCCGTCACGGTCGCCGGGCGAACGTTCTCCCGGGAGGTGGTCCACTCGATGCCGCCGCGGGGAGGGCGGAGGGAGTAGGGGCCGTCCCCCGCGTCCGTGCCGGTGTCCATGAGCACCTCGAGGGTTCCCGTGCTGGTGTCGTACACCAGGTCACCAACCCGGAGTTGGGGGGTCTGACGTTCTGTCGCTACGTTCTTCCCGGACATGGCCGCTCCTCTCCGTAGTGCTTCCACTACCGGGGGCCATCAGAGTGGCCTAGAGTCGTGCGCATCTTCAACCTGCCGCTACGCCAGGAAGATTTGGTACGGATCATGAACCGCAAAGAGCTTGACCCGAAGTCGTCTCCACGTGCTGCCTTTGGTGCGCAACTTCGCAGGTCACGCGAACTTCAGGGGTGGATTCAAGATCAGTTAGCTGAACGTATGGGCTACTCGGGTACGCATGTGTCCGCAGTAGAAACGTGCCGCAAATCCCCCACCCTGGAATTCGCACGCAAGGCTGACGAGGCTTTGGGCACGGGCGCAACGTTCGAAGTCATGTGGCAGGCGATCAGGAAAGCGGTTCTTCTGGAGGGGTTCCCGGAGTACCTGCAAGAGGAGGTCAGAGCAACCAAGCTCCGCACGTTCGAGCTTGGGGTGATTCCCGGACTCTTTCAGACCCCGCGCTACGCCGAGGCTCTTGCGTTGGCCGACGTGGAACGGGGAGCCATCACCCCGGAACTGGCAGCGGAGCGCGTGACTCTTCTGAGGACTCGTCAGAAGCGGCTAGTAGAGGGGAAGGGTGCCCCCTTGGTGTACGCAGCACTGGACGAAAGCTGCCTACGTCGCGAGGTCGGCGGGGCCGACGTGATGACCGACCAGCTCGACCACCTCGCACGGCAAGCCAGTTCGCCTCGCGTGACGGTCCAACTGATCCCGTTCAGCATGGGGGATCTGCGCCCCTTGCTCCTCCCCGTGGTGTTGCTGACCATGCGTGACAGAACGGTGGTCGGATACACCGAGTCGGCCAGTCGCGGGTACCTGGAGCGGGACGACGAACTCATTGCGGCGTGGGAACGGGGCTACGATCATTTGCAGGTAGCCGCGCTGTCCCCGGCCGCCTCCCTGGAACTGATCAGCGCCGTTCGGAAGGAAATCCAAGATGGACGATGACCTGACTACGGTCCGATGGGCCAAGTCGTCCTACAGCCAGCAAGGCGGTAACTGTGTTGAGTGGGCCCCTGCCTACGCGTTCACTACCGGCGTTGTCCCCGTACGGGACAGTGCGTGCCCGAACAGCCCGGCACTGGCCATATCCGCCGCTGCGTTCTCTGCGTTCGTAGAGCGCCTGAAGGGCGAAGAGTTCGGCACTGCCTGACACTCACGGCTCAGCGCCATTGCGACGGGAGCCCCGCCGAGTCCCATCCTCCGGACCGGCGGGGCTTCTGGCTTGACCTTCACGTTGCGGTAAGACCCGAGGGTGGGGCCCATGAGCGACGAATTCGGCAATGACCTCACCCTGCGTTGTGGAACTCCGTACGGTCCGTACTGATGCAAGATCGAATAGCGACCGCACCAGCCGCGCCCGCTCATCGCCGGGCATCTCTCGGAAGGGTGGACCGTGTTAGCCGCGCATCATCTCATTGTGGTCGGTTTCGACGAGATCGTCGCCAATAAGTACCTGACGTGTATTCATGACGCCGTCAGATCGGGCCACATAGACGGCTACTCCATCATCGACCTGGAGTCCCAGAGGCCCGCGATCGCGGGGCGAGTCCAGGCTGTTGACCTGAAGCCCCGTGGCATCGTCTACCTTCCGGACCCTGACGCCGGAACGCGAGAGACACCGCAAGAGCTCATCGCGGCAGCCGTGGACCGCCTCCAGATGCCGGGTACGCCGACGATGGTGTACATCGCCACTGAGGTCCGCGCCCACGAGGCCTACCTCCGGTTCTGCGTGGAGAACCACATCAACTCACTCGTTGAGAAGCCCGTGTTGGTCCCCATGATCGACGGCCGGTTCAAGCCGTCGTACATCACCAAGACCATGGAGGAGCTGATCGGGGTCTCGGCCGACTCATCGGCAAAGCATTCTGTGATGACCCTGAGCCGGTACCACCAGATCTACAACTACAAGGTCATCGGATCTCTCCGGGCCCGGATGGAGAGGTGGGAGGCACCACTGACCTCCCTGCACCTCAGGGCTGCCGGCGGAGTGTGGAACCTTCAGCGCGAGTTCGAGAGCCGCGACGATCACCCGTACAAGTACGGCTACGGGATGATGATGCACGGTGCATACCACTACGTCGATCTTGCAACCCAGCTCCTCTTACTCAACGCTGCAGTGTTCCCAGAGCGCCAGTTCAAGTTGGAGCTCAGTTCATTCGGCGCCTTCCCCATCGATCAGCACAAGCGGATGTCCCGGCCTGTCGCGAGCAGGTTCCACGACGGTGATCCGCAGTGGTCAGACGATTCGGACGCAGGCTTCCGGTTCGGCGAGACCGATGTGACGTCGGCCTTTCGCCTGGTGGACATCGCATCAGGGAGGACCGTCACGCTCGGGACGCTGTCGTTCGAGCAGACCACTCCCTCGATACGAAGCTGGGACAGCCTCCCGGAGAGCCTCTACAACGTGAACGGCCGGACATCGAGTGTTGACTTGGAAGCTCAGCTCTCGACGCTGTACTCCACACACGTCCACTGCTACGACATCCCCCGTGGCGTCAGCGCAGACGGAATCGACGCCTTCGCCCGCGTGACGACTCGCGCCAACGCTGCACTCCTGCCTGATGAGGAATACGTCTCAGAAGAGTCCTTCGACGGGCTGTTCCACAGCGACAGCAACCGTCAGCTGATGGAGCACTGGCTGCACGGAACCGAGGTCCGAAGCTCCCTGGCCGAGCACCTCCTTCCGATGAGGGTCACCAAGGCACTCGCCTCCTCGGTGCACACTCCAGGCCGCCGGATCGAGATCCCTTTCTGAATACGCGGCACCCACCTCCCGACACTTAAGGAGGATTTGTGACCCACTTTGTATCGAAGGCATCCGTGCACGCCTTCTACGCGGACGCATTCGCGCAAGGCAGGAACACCGCGGAGAAGCTTCAGGCCCCGACGTCAGGACGGTTCAATGCCCTCCTGGCATCAGTCGGGGAGGAGACGCCACGCACCGCCCTGGATCTCGGGTACGGGGCCGGCAACTACTCCATCGCTCTGGCACAGGCCGGGTTCCGCGTGGTTGCGGTCGACCAGGCCCCGACTGGCCCTCTGCTCCGACGCCTGCACGGGCAGGGAGATTGGGGCCAACGGATTGAGGCATGCGAATCCCTCGCCGAGAAGTTTCCGATCAACCGAGACTTCGGCGTTGTGGTCGCCAAGGACGTACTTCACTATCTTGCCAAGCCCGAAGTGGAGACCCTCCTTGAACGCGCAGTCGCCCACGCGTGCTCAGTGAACTACCACTACCTGGAAGTCTTCACCTCGATTGTCCGCAGGTCCACAGACGGACAGCACCTGACGATCGAGGGCGAAGCGGGCTACTCCCCGGAGTCCTTCCGCCGGGCCGTCGAGCGCATCTATCGCGGGTGGGGCCTCAAGTTCTTCTGGGACAAGCATGCCGAGCAGGACAGCCGAACCGGAGACAACTGCTTCGAGGCGATCCGGGCCACCGTCATCGCAGCCAGTACTCCAGCCTGATCAACCACGGACGGGGAGAACACCTTGAAGTCGACCATGCCCGAAGGGATCACCTTCGTCATCCCATGCTTCAACTCGGGCGGCTACCTCACCGAAGCAGTGGATTCCCTCATCAGACAGCCTCACGACCTTCCGTACGAAGTCCTGATCGTCGATGACGGATCTGAAGACGCGAGCACACTTCGCGCCATCTCCTCGTGCGCGGAGCAGCCTGCAGTGCGCGTCATCCCGCTCGCGCACAGTGGCCATCACGCCGCCAGGAACGCCGGCATCGAGGCCGCCCACTTCCCGTACGTGATGCAACTCGACGCCGACGATCGCCTTGCGACCACGCCGGAGCTACTGGCAGGCGGCAGCTACCCGGACCGATCCGTCAAGATTCTCAAGGCACACCCCGATGTGGCCTTCGTCCACACCCTGTCGCGCATGATCGGCGAGTTCGACGGGCTCACGATCTCCTCGTACCCCTGCCGTGAGGAGCTGGTTCTACGCAAGCACCACGTGCCCACTTCGATCGTCTACCGGCACGAGGACGCGCTTCGCGGCGGGATGTACGACCCCCAGGTGGTGAAGTGGGGTGACTGGGCGTTCGCGGTGAATCTCCTGGGCGGGCGCTTTCGTAACGGCGCGCACAACGCCATCGTGTGCGTCTCCGGGCCGCTGCACGAGTACCGAGTCCACTCGCGCGGAGAGCGTGTGTCCAACGCTGTGATCTCCGAGTTCGACATGACCCTTCTGGTGGTCGAGAAGAACCTCGACCTGTTCCAGCACCACTTCGAACGTGACGACAGCGCCAGAGACATTGCCCGCGATGTCCTCGCCTCGAAGCCCTCCCGCCTTGAGGACCTGATCCGCATGGCCGGGCACGACGTTGAACAGGCCCTGGAGGTCGCCCGCCAGAGGGAGTTCTCCCTGTCGAGTCCCTACGAACCGCTGGGTATCCCGTAGCGGTACCTGCCATGAAAAAGAAGGCCCCGGAGCCGTGAAGGTTCCGGGGCCTTCTGCTGTGTCCAACTAGGCAGGCGGCAGGTTGTCCAACTGCCCCTGAATGCGGGTGATGTCCTCCTGCGCCTTGGCCAGGCGCGTGCGGATCTTCTCCACCACGTTGTCCGGCGCCTTTGCCAGGAACGCTTCGTTGCCGAGCTTTCCGTTGGCCGCCGCGACCTCCTTCTCAGCCGCCGCCCAGTCCTTGGCAAGCCGCTTGCGCTCGGCTGCCACGTCGATGGTGCCGGACAGGTCCAGGGCCACCGTAGCGCCCGCGACGGGGAGAGTCGCGGTCGCGCTGAAGCCGTCCCCCTCGGGCTGCAGACGCAGCAACTGGCGGATGGCGGCCTCGTGCGCCGCGAGCTGCGTGCCCGACAGGTCCAAGCGAGCCGGGACCTTCTGACCGGGCTGAAGGCCCTGGTCGGAACGGAAGCGCCGAACCTCGGTGATCACCTTCTGGAGGTTCTCGACTTCCGCCTCGGCCGCCGGGTCGCGGAAGCCAGAGGCTGCCGGCCAATCGGCGACGACGATGGACTCACGCCCGGTCAGCGTGGTCCACAGCGTCTCGGTCACGAACGGGACGATCGGGTGCAGCAGACGCAGCAGCTTGTCCAGCACCTCACCGAGCACCCGGCCGGAGACCTGCGCGCCCTCGCCGCCCGCGAAGAAGGTCGTTTTGGACAGCTCGACGTACCAGTCGAAGACCTCGTCCCATGCGAAGTGGTACAGCCCGTCCGAGAGCTTCGCGAACTGGTAGTCGTCGTAGTACGCGTCCGCCTCGGCGACCACCGTGTTCAGACGGGACAGGATCCAGCGGTCGGTTGCTGACAGCTTCTCGACCGGCGGCAGTTCACCCTCGACCGTCGCACCGTTCATCAGTGCGAAGCGCGTCGCATTCCAGATCTTGTTGGCGAAGTTCCGGGATGCCTGGACCCAGTCTTCGCCGATCGGGACGTCGGTGCCGGGGTTGGCGCCCTTGGCCAGAGTGAAGCGGACGGCGTCGGAGCCGTACTTGTCCATCCAGTCCAGGGGGTTCACGGTGTTGCCGAATGACTTCGACATCTTCTTGCCGAACTCGTCGCGGACCATGCCGTGGAAGGCGATGGTGCGGAACGGCACTTCGCCGTCCATCGCGTACAGGCCGAACATCATCATCCGGGCGACCCAGAAGAACATGAGGTCGTAGCCCGTGACGAGCACGGAGTTCGGATAGAACTTCTCAAGGCTCTCGGTCCGCTCCGGCCAGCCGAGTGTGGAGAACGGCCACAGGCCCGACGAGAACCAGGTGTCGAGAACGTCGGTGTCCTGGGACCAGCCCTCGCCGGTCGGCGGCTGCTCGTCGGGTCCGACGCACACCGTTTCCCCGTTGGGCCCGTGCCAGACCGGGATGCGGTGGCCCCACCAGAGCTGACGCGAGATGCACCAGTCGTTGAGGTTGTCGACCCAGTCGAAGTACCGCTGCGACAGGTCGGCAGGGTGGATGTTGACCCGGTCGTCACGGACTGCGTCGCCCGCGGCCTTGGCGAGGGTCTCGACCTTGACCCACCACTGCAGGGAGAGACGCGGCTCCAGCGTGGTCTTGCAGCGGGAGCAGTGTCCGACGGAGTGGACGTACGGCCGCTTCTCGGCGACGATCCGGCCGTCCGCGCGCAGGGCTGCAACGATCGCGGAGCGGGCCTCGAAGCGGTCCAGTCCCTCGAAGGGGCCGTGGACCGTGATGATGCCGCGCTCGTCGAGAACCTCGATCGATTCGAGGTTGTGGCGCTGACCGATGGCGAAGTCGTTCGGGTCATGCGCGGGCGTCACCTTGACGGCACCCGTGCCGAACGCCGGGTCGACGTGCGTGTCCGCGACGACCGGGATCGTGCGGCCAGTGAGCGGCAGCTTGATCTGCCTGCCGATGAGGTGCGCGTACCGCTCGTCGTCCGGGTGGACCGCGACCGCGGTGTCGCCGAGCATCGTCTCGGCTCGCGTGGTCGCGACGACCAGGGTGTCGTCGCCCTCGCCGTACTTTATTGAGACGAGCTCGCCGTTGTCGTCCTGATAGTCGACCTCGATGTCCGAAATGGCCGTGAGGCAGCGCGGACACCAGTTGATGATGCGCTCGGCCTGGTAGATCAGGCCGTCGTCGAACATCCTCTTGAAGACGGTCTGGACAGCACGGGAGAGACCCTCGTCCATGGTGAACCGATCGCGGGTCCAGGCAACGCCGGTACCCAGGCGTCGCATCTGGCCGGCGATCTGACCGCCGGACTCTTCCTTCCACTGCCACACGCGCTCGACGAAGGCCTCACGCCCGAGGTCGTGACGCGACTTGCCTTCCTTGGCAAGCTCGCGCTCCACGACGTTCTGCGTGGCGATGCCGGCGTGGTCCATGCCGGGCTGCCACAGCGTCTCGAAGCCCTGCATGCGTTTGCGGCGGGTGAGAGCGTCGATGAGGGTGTGCTCGAAGGCGTGGCCGAGGTGCAGGCTGCCAGTGACGTTCGGCGGCGGGATGACAATGGTGTACGGGGGCTTGTCGCTCTTCGCGTCTGCCTCGAAGTAGCCGCGCTCTACCCAGCGCTCGTACAGCTTTCCCTCTACCTCGGCCGGCGCATACTGGGTCGGCAGTTCGGGGGCGCTGTTCGGCCCATTCTCGGGGCGCTGAGAGTTTTCCGTCACGACGGCCATTCTAGGGCCCTGGCGACTCTGCCCCCGCCTGGGTTTCCGCCGCCGTCCGGGCATGAAGGTGGCCGCACAGTCGTCATCCAAGTGTGACCAAGAACTCAGCCTGTGCGGCCACGGCTACTTTACTGCGTTCCTCCCCAGTAGATGCAACCGCTGTTCCAGCC
>NZ_JBSGUP010000105.1:0-16956 GCF_053607985.1 Streptomyces sp. NPDC055078 | reverse complement strand
GTAGGCAGAGCATACCCGCCGTATATGGGGCTCTCCGTACGTCTACACCGTCGACGAACCGCTTGGTCAGTCTCCGCCAGTCCCTCTCACGACGTGTGGTCTGTGAGACGTCTGTGAGACGGGACGGCCCCGAACCGGTGATCGAAGCACCGGCCGGGGCCTTGATCCAGCTTCCTTCTGATCAAGGAGTCCAGACCATGAGCAAGACCGTACCGTCGTCCGCCCCTGAGGTGGACGACCTGACCGCCTCAAGCCTTCCGCCGGCCGCTGTCGCTCTGGTGCGGCAGATCCTCACCGACGCGCTCACCAACCCGGACACCCGCCCCTCCGACATGGGGTTCGTGCGGATCCTCGCGGGGCGGATCGGGGAGCTTCAGCAGACGATCCGGACCGCGCTCACCGTGATCGACCAGCTCGGTATCCCCGTGGTCCAGCAGACCACGCAGACCTCCGTTGCCCAGCAGAGCACGCAGGCCGTCGTCACCGAGGCCGGTGAGTCCCGGTGAGCCGCCGTACGCGCCCCCGCCCGGGGAGTATCCGGGGCGCCCGCGGCCGGGAACTTAGGCAGCGTCTCGCCGCGCGCGACGGCGCCGCGTGCTTCTACTGCCGCCGCTCGTTCCCCGACCTGGGTACGGCGACGCTGGACCACTACGTCCCCTACTCCTGGTGGGCGTCGAACCGGCCGTGCAATCTGGTGCTCGCCTGCGAGCCCTGCAACACCGTTAAGGCCGACGCGTTCCCCCTCGGGCTGCTCCTCGCCCTCCGCTCGCTTGTGAGGGACAGCCTGTCTCCCGCAGATCTGGGGGTGGCGGTGTGAAGCGCCTCGACTCGCTCGCCGGTCTCGCCGCCGGGGCCGCCGCGGTGACCGTCGCGCTGACCGCTACGGCGTTCTGGCTGTCGTACGAGCACCTGCACGACGTGGCCGCCGCCAACGGCTTGTCGGGGGTGCGTGCGTGGGCGTGGCCCGGCACCGTGGACTTGTTCATCGTCGCGGGGGAGCTGCTGATCCTGCGGGCCGCGCTCCGGCGCCGGGTGGACTGGTTCGCCTACCTCCTTGCCGGGGTCGGCTCGCTCGGCTCGATCGCGCTGAACGTGGCCGGCGTCGGGACGGGTGCGGACCTGATGGAGTACATCGTGGCCGCGGTCCCGCCGAGTGCGGCGTTGATCGCGTTCGCCGCTCTGATGCGGCAGGTGCATGAGCACCTGGTGCCGGACGCCGTGGCGGTGGAGCCGGACCCTGTGCCCGTGACGCTGGAGCGCGTACCCGACGTACCCGTGGCGTACCCGGCGATCGAGTACGCCGTACCCGCTGTACCCGACGCGGTACCTGTCGGGGTGAGGCTGCTGCCCATCGACGCCCCGCCCCGGCCCGGTGATCACTTTGTGGACGCTCCCGAAGCGATGCCCGTACCCGGTGCCGAGGAGCCCCGTACCCGTCCCGAGGCTGTCACGGAGTACACCCCCGAGCCCGTACCCGAGGGGCAGCCGGAGCCCGTACCTGATCCCGTTGAGCGCCCTCTCGATGACATGGGGCTCGGCTTGGCTGCGGAGCAGTTCAAGGAGCAGTTGTTCAACGGTGAGGTGCCGTCCATTCGGGAGATCAAGGCGCGGCTGTCTGTCGGGCAGTCCCGGGCCAAGGAGATCCAGGAGGCGTTCCGCGAAGCTCAGGTTGCTTGGCAATTGGCCGGTCAGGGGGTCCGGTCATGAGCGAGGAGATCGAGAAGGCCGCTCGTGAGGCGGTGGAGGCCGCGCGGAACAGCGAGCAACTGGCGCTCATCGCGGCCGTCCTTCAGGCGCAGCAGCTCACCCAGACTCAGCGGCCGTCCGAGCACGCTTCGGGGCGCCCCGAAGCCGTGGCGACCAGCGGTTCCGCCCTGAAGTGGCTCGCCATCGGGGCCGGCGGGTCGGTGTTCATGGTCGCGTTCGCCCTGTCCGCCGTCGCCGTCGCGATCGCGGCCGTGGCGCTGACCATCTGCGTCCTCGTGCTGCGCGGGATGTGGGTGGACGCCCGGAAGGGCAAGGGCTGACGGCTGCCTGTCCCCGCCCGGCCACCACGGCGGGCGGGGGTGGGGAGCCGGACAGACCGGCCCCGGAAAGGGGACACCCATGGCGCACCAGGACGAGCGCGAGCCCAAGCTCACCACGGGCGAGAAGTTGAAGATCGCGGTGCTCATCGCGCGGATGGCGAAGCGCGGGATCGCGGACGACCGGATCTACGGCGGGCGCGTCCACCAGGGCGACCTCGAACGGAAGGTCGACCGCGTGATTGAGGGCGCCCGCAAGCGCGAGGAACGCGAGGCGAAGGCCCGCAAGTAGCTGTACCCCGGGGCGGCCGTACCCGGCCAAGGACACCGTCCGCCCCGGGCCCCCGACCCTCTACAGAGAGCAGGAGAGCCCCATCATGACCGAGAAAGTCATCGATCTGTTCAAGAACACCCCCGCCCCAGCGGGTACGCCTCGGGTACAGGCCGTCCCCGGACAGGCGCCGTCGTCTTCCCAGGAAGACAACGGGCATCAGATCCCGGCCCCCATCCCCGAGGCTGTACCCGCCGTACCTGACGCCTCGGGTACGCCCGTGCCGGTCGACCGGCCCGACGTCGTCGCAGACCTCGGGTCATGGGTCGGCCGGTGCCGTGCCTATCTCGCCGACGCCCCGCCCGTGATCCCGTCGTGGCTCCGTGACGGGACCGAGTTCGCCCAGGGCGCCCGCTGGTCGCTCTCCTACGCCACCCACCTTGCGGCGTTCCACGCGATCCGCACGCCCCTGTACCTGTGGCGCCTAATCGTCCGCTCGCCCCGGGGTGCCGGCCGACTCGTCATGCGGTGGGGGCGGTGGGTCGCCGATACCGAGGCGCGGCCGGTGGAGGCCAAGGCCGCAGCCGATGCAGATCCTGAGGCGTGGCTCGCCCTGTCGCGGGAGCACTCCCGCCGGGTCCGGCCCCGGCGCACCCTGTCGGCGGTCGTCGCCACCCCGGTGGCGGTCGCCGGAACCGTCGCCTACGCCGTACTGCCCGCCTGGCAGCTCGCTCTCGGGGGCGTCGCCGTGTCCGCTCTCCTCGGCATCGCGGGCCGGACCGAGGACAAGCCGGTGATCACCCGCTACGTCGCCGTGAACGCGCTGAAGGCGCTCACCTCGGTGGAGGTGTTCGACGCGCTCGCCGCCATCGGCATCGGGAAGAAGGGCAAGTCCGGAGTCGCGTTCGCGGCCGAGATCCAGCGCGACGGCCCGGGGTGGCGTGCCGAGGTCGACCTCCCCGCCGGAGTCACCGCCGACAAGGTCTTGGAGAAGCGGGCCGAACTTGCGGCCGCGATGCGCCGTCCGATCTCCACCGTGTGGCCCGAGGCCGACCGGGCCGCCCACCCCGGGCGCCTGGTCCTGTGGGTCGCCCAGTACGACCCGGCCAAGGCCGCGCGGAAGCTGTGGCCGCTCATGCACAAGGGCCAGGCGGATGTCTACGGGCCGCTGCCGTTCGGGTTCGACCCCCGCGGCAACCTCGTCACGATCACGCTCATGTACTCCAACCTCCTGGTCGGCGGAATCCCCGGCTCGGGCAAGACGTCGTGCGCGCTCGCCATCGTGCTGGGGGTGGCGCTCGACCCGACCGCCGAACTGTGGATCTACGAACTCAAAGGCTCCGGCGACCTCGACTCGGCCAAGCCGGTCTGCCACCGGTACATCTCCGGCGACGACGATGACGAGCTGGAGGCCACCCTCGCCGGACTCCGCTCCGGGATCGCCGAGCAGCAGCGGAGGGCGAAGTTCGTCAAGTCCTTGCCCCCGTCCGAGGTGCCCGAGGGCCGAAGGGTCACCCGGGCCCTCGCCGAGAAGTACCCCGAGCAGAATCTCGGACCCCGCGTCATCGTCATCGATGAGATGCAGGAGCTGTTCACCCACCCCGAGTACAAGGACGAAGCTGCGGCCCTGTGCACCAAGCTGATCAAGAAGGGCCGGGCGTACGGGATCATCCTCATCCTGCTGACCCAGAACCCGGACGCCCCGTCGCTGCCCACCTCCGTCTCCAGCTCAGTCGGCACCCGCCTGTGCCTCGCCGTGATGGACTGGCGCGCCAACAACAACGTCCTCGGCACCGGGGCGTACGACCGGGGCCTGCGCGCCACCGACATCTCCGTCGACGAACAGGGGACCGGGATTCTCGCGCGCGGCCGGGACGGCACCACCGTGCGCGCAGCGTTCATCCGCCAGACCGAGGCGGAATCCATCGGCAAGCGCGCCCTGGCGCTGCGCACCGCGGCCGGCACCCTCACCGGGCAGGCCGCCGGACTGGCCGTGGTGGACGTCGACACGTCCACCGTGGTCGACCACCTCCGCGACATCTGGCCCGACGGGGCCGAGGCCGTGCACTCCCACCGGCTCGTAGAGGCCCTGGCCGCGTACCGGGCGGACCTGTACGGGCCGTGGCTGGAGGGCGACCAGGGCGCCCGCTCCTCGACGCTCGCCGCCGCCCTCAAGCCCCACAAGCTCCCCACCCGGCAGATCACCCTCCGCGAATGCTGCGGCGGTGGCGCCAAGGGCGTACGGCGCGGCGACGTACCCGAGGCGAAGGACGACATCGAGGAGTAGCCCACTGGTCCGGTATCGGCACGGGGCCGGGGTTTCGATCACCACCGAAACCGGTTTCGGCCCCGACACCCATCTAACAGGCCCCTGACCTGCGCAGATTTCAGGTTTCGATCACCAGCACCGAGACCGCCACGCACGCCCGAGTAGGTCGTCTTCCCGGGAAGACGACCTACTCGCGTTCCCCCCAGGGGGCCGCACGGTTGCGGACCCTTCTTCGCGGCGCCGCGGACATGGCCCGCAACCGTGTCGATATCGCAACGGTTCCATCCGCCGTACGGACGGTTTGCCGGGTCCTCGAAGGACCCCACAGGGGTTCCGGGCCACGGTTGACCGGACAGCCGCCAGGGGCGTGGATACGCCTACACGCTCCCCAGCGGCTGTCTGGCACCACGGCCCCTACTCGTACCCGAGGGCTCTGCGGGCCGCTTTCTGGCGCCGCTCGCGGACGATGGGGATCTGAAGCGTGGTCTCCGCCAGCTCGTACGGCCGTACGAGCGCGGCGTCCTCCCCATGCAGGGGAGCGAGGCGTTCGAGGACGTGGCGCGGGGTCGGGGTCAGCCAGAACGGGGGTTCCGGGTCGGGGCCCGGCTCGCTGTCCGGTTCGGCGACGGGGGCGGGGGCGACGGTGCGGCGGCGGTTGATCAACCGGCACAGGGCGTCGATGAGGCAGCAGATCATGGCTCTCTCGTGGGCTGTTGCGGTGCAGGGGTGGGAGGGCCCCGGTCTGCCCGAGTCAGGTACGGCAGGCCGGGGCGGTCTCATTGGGCAGGGTCGGGGCAGGCCCAGACCTCGGTGTCGAGGACGTGCGCGCCGTCCCGTGCGCGGGCCCATCCCCGGTGCACGGCCCCGGCGGTGAGGAGCCGTCCGCAGGCGTAGCAGGCCCGGCCCAGCGCCTGGTCCCACGTCAGATCCCGCGCCGGGGGCACGGGCGCGTCCCGGCACGGCGAGGGTGTGGTCATCCCGGCTCACCTGGGGTGCGTGGCCAGGAGGTGCCGGTGTACTCGTGGTGGTGGTCGCCTTCGTGGCCGGGCGGGTGGGTGCAGAAGATCTTCCGGGCCTCGGGGCGGAGTGCTCCGCACAGGGCATCGACCGTCAGACGCTCCACAGCAGCTCCCCAGGGACACGGTCGGCCAGAACGGTGAGGTGGCGCTGCTCTCGGCACGGTGCGCAGGCGGTCTGCGGGTACGGGGGACCAGAGGCGCGCTCGATGAGGTTGATCGTGCGGGCGGTGCCGGACGGGCCTCCGTGCCAGTGGCACCAGCCGGACCGGACCGGGAGGGCGGTGGCCGAGGGCCGGGTACGGCGTTTGCAGCGGTGGCAGGCGCACGGCGGGTACACCTGGGACTCCGGGACAGTGGTCGGGTCTCCGTCGCCCGCCACCTCGGTCATCGGGCGCACAGTCTGCCTGCGCCCGCCGGGACTCAGGCGGTACACGCTCATCGTCATCACTGGACTGTCCCTTTGGCCGCTGGAGCCGACGGGTCCAGGCGCCTCGGGCTCTCCATGGGGCTGCTCCCTGTCGTGTCGTCAAAGGCGGATATTCCGAACGTAGGCAGGCAGCGCGAGGGGTACCGGACCCACAGGCGGACGTTGCGCCGGACTTTCCCCTTCGCTGCGGACTTTCCGCCCTGCGGGCAGGGGCTACGGTCGATACCCAGAGGCACACCCGGGGGTGCGACATGGGCGAGACACCGACACCGTTCGGATACGAGTGCGCGACCCGGGGCTGGGGCCAACCGGCCGCGTTCCTTGGCGCGTTCTCCTCCACGGCCGGACTGATCGGCGAGGATGTGGCCGTCACCGACCGGCAGTTCCGGCGCTGGCGCCGCCCCGATCCGCCCAGGCCCCGCCCGCGTGCCTGGCGCGTGCTGCACGCCATGTTCGGCATGAGCCCGCTCGATCTCGGCTTCCCCGGGCCCGAGCCAGCCGCGACGGCCGAGCCGAGCGGCATGGACCGGCGCGTGTTCGGCGCCGCCTCCCTGGGCACCGTCGCCGCCCTGGCCGTCAAGGGGGCATCCGACGCGGTCGGTACCGCCCACATCACCGAACTGAGGGAAGGGCTGCGCTCGCTCTACACGCTCGATGACGCGTACGGCGGGGGTGATGTCCGGTCCCTGGCCGTGCGGCATCTGCGCCGGGTCCGCCGGATCATCAACACCGGCAGCTACCCGGACACCATCGGCCGGCAACTCCAGCTCCTCGCCGGGGAGACCGCCGAACAGTGCGCGTGGCTGTACTACGACGCTGACGACCAGGACACCGCGCGCCGCTACTGGGGCGAAGCGTTGACCACCGCGGCGATGATCCGCGACGACGGCTTAGAGGTCCTGGTGCTGGCCGGTCTGAGTATGCAGGCCAGCTACGACGGACGGCCCCGCGACGGATACGACCTGGCCCGCGCGGCCCACCAGCGCGCTCTACCCCTCGGGTCTCCGGTGCTGCTGTCACTGATCGCGGCCCGGGAGGCTCGGGCCCTGACGCTGATGCGGGACCACAAGGCCGCGGGCAGGCGGCTCGCCGATTCGATGCGCATGGTCGACCGCTCCGACCGTGGCCGTCCGGCTCCGGAGTGGGCGGCGTTCCACGGGCATGCCGAACTCGACTACGCGCAAGGGCTGCTCTACACCGAGTCGGGCCACCACCGCTCCGCGGTCCCGTTCCTGCGCGCCGCGCTCGCCCACCAGGACCGCACGTACGGCCGTAACCGTGCCCTGTACCGGCTCACCCTTGCCCGGGGCCTGGTCCACGCCGGAGAGGCCGACGAGGGCGCGGCCGAGGCCCTCGGGAGTCTGGAACACCTGGCCGAGGTGGAGTCCGCACGGGTCACCCGCAGGCTCACCGAGGTGGCCACCCTGCTCCAGACCACCGATGCCGTCTGCGCACGCGAAGCGGCCGGGGAACTGACCGAGTACACCCAGCAGAGGGGAGAGGGTTGATGACCACGGTGTCCTATGAACGGTTCGACGGGGCCGAGGCGGCCGGGCAGCTCGACGCGTTCGTTGCGGCGTACGAAGAGGTCTACGTCGAGCCGCCGTACCGGGAGGGGCCCCGGGACGTGGCCGAGTTCATCGACCGCTACCAGTTCCAGGTGCGGGAACGGCCCGGGTTCCGCCTGATCCTGGCCCGCGACAACGGCGAGGTGGTCGGGTTCGCCTTCGGCTTCCGGCTCCCCGCGGACAACCGATGGTGGGAAAGCCTGCTGGAGCCCCTGCCGGAGGAGTTCACGCGCGAGACCGGGGAGCGCACGTTCGCCGTCATCGAACTCGCCGTACGCAAACCCTGGCGCCGCCAGGGCATCGCGGCCGGCCTGCACGCGCGCCTGCTCGACGGCCTCACGGTGGAGCGGGTCACGCTGACGATGCGCCCCGAACCCGAGGCAGCGCCCGCACAGACCGCGTACGCAGCGTGGGGATACCGCAAGATCGGGAAGTCCCAACCGTGGGATGAGGCCCCGGTGTACGACGCCATGCTGTTGCAACGGGGCTGAACGCGGCGGCGCCCGGCCCCTCTTGTGGAGGAAACGGGCGCACCTTGGTGATATCTGGCGTTAGTCGGGTAGAGGACCCGACCAACGGTCGCCTCGGACCTCGAACCATGCGGCGGGCCCGTAGACGGCGTGTACGACGTGATGGGGCTTCTGATCAGGTCTCCCGCGACCGGGCAGCGGGTGTCTGCTGCGAACGATTACGAGTGCCCCGGCGTCGAGGGCGTACGCGTACTTGATCGGAAGCCCGCGTTCGTCTTCAGTTTCGTTGTCGGTGTAGTCGACCTCGGCGGTATCGTCGGCTATCCATTCAATCTCCACGCTCATGCAGAAAACTTATCGTTCTAGCTGGGGCGTTGCCCGAAAATCCGAGGATCTGTACCGGGCGCACGCGGGGGTCAGGCTGCGTCCGGAGCGGTGGACATGCCCTTGATCTCCGGTGGCGGCGGCGGGGTGTGGAAGTCCTTGAAGTCCCACCCCGACTTGAACGGGGTCCCCGACAGTGAGTTCGTCAGCTGCCTGCGCTCCTCGCTGTGTCCGTGTACGCCGTGCGTCTGGGCTACCCAGTCGTTGACCAGGCTCACATCTCCGCTCTCCGTCGCGTGCTGGAGTACGGCGCGCTGCATCGCGTCGTCGCCGTAGCGGCCGGCCTCGGCGAGCAGCTGGCGCCGCTGCTCCCTGCTCGCCCCCTTCGCCTGCTCCAGCGCCCCGCGGAACGCCGCGATCAGAACCGCCCGGTCCGCAGGGCTCGCGTCCTCGGGGATGCCGGGACCGGAGGGCACGAGACCGTCAAGGTAGTCCAGACGGGCACGGCGCCGGTCGGTGACCCGCCCGTACGCGCCCGCGATCTCCTTCACATGCTCCCGGTACAGCGCGTTGAGCTGCTCGGCCTTGTAGCTCTCCGACCACTGGACGGACGCGCGGATCTCCTCGGCCCTGGCGGCGAACTCGGCGCGGGACTGGCGGGCGGCGAGGTGGTCGGGATCGTCGTTGGGATGGGTGGCGAACGGGTTCTCCGGTGCGGTCATCACGCGTCCCTCCGGATCAGGGCGTGCAGGTCGACGGGCCCCTTCGAGTCGACGAGGTCGCCGCGTTCCGTCAGCTCGATGTCGCCGGAGTACTTCCGGAAGTCGCGCGGGTACTGCTCCAGCACCCGGTACAGGGTGGCGCCGAGGAGGGTGCCGGCGCGCATCGGCCGGTAGACCTTGTGCCCGATGGTCACCGACTCGCCCCTGAACGTGTGGGAGAGGGCGCCCGGGCCGCGGCCCTCGCCGTGGATCTGCGGGATTCCAGCGGCACTCATCTGCCGGTCCCAGTGGGCGACACGCCCGTTGTGGGCCTGTACGGCTTCGCACAGGCCGTTGAGCGCGGACTCGAACGCGTCCAGGGCCGCGGTGATGCCGTCGGCCCCGTTGAGGCCATCGGCCGCTTCGGTGAGGATCTTCTCGCGGATCTCGGCACGGCGCGCATCCATGCGTGCTTGCTGGATCTCAGCATGCTGCCGTTCGGCCGCGGGGACCTTCAGCGCGGCGTACTCGGCCGCCTGCCGCAGTGCGGACAGCTTCCCGGGGGTGATGTCCTCCCCGCCGGGGATCTCGCCTCTCAGCGCCCGCTCAGCCTCCTGTACAGCGGTCGCCGTCTCCGATGCTTCGGTCTGGGCATCGGTGACGATCGCGTTCACCTCGGCCGTGGTCATGGTCAGCGGGTCAGGTGGGGTGGTGGTGGTCTTGGCTGGCATCAGGTGCCTTCCTTCAGGCGTACGAGGTGCTGGGCGTCGTCCGGGTGCCACGCGTTCCGCGCGGCCGGGGTGACGCCTGCCTGTGCAGCCAGACGACGGGCGTGCCTCTCGGTCACACCGAGCCGGACGGCGAGCTGCCCTGTGCTGAGCAGCCCACGGGTCGAGCCTGCGCTCATGTCCGCGAAGGTCCGCGGTTCGTGTCCGTACGTGGACAGGTGCACCAGTGCGGCAGCCCGCAACGCGTCCAGGGCTTCCGCGACCTCCGGCCGGACCATGCCACCGTCTCTTCGGTGCCGGGCCAACTGCGCCCGCAGGGCGAGCCACAGGGGGTGGCAGACGGCCGCGGGCAGGAACACCCCGCCGGCCTCGATGACCGCAGGACGCCGGGGCCCGGGGCCGGTCGGTCGGTGGATCATCCGGGGGCCTTTCCAGAGGGGCGGGGTTCAGGGGTCCTTCGGGGACCTCAGTGGGACCGAGGGGAAAGGTGTCTTCCGGGGAAGACCCCCCTTTATCCCGCGCGCGGGGGGCCACGCGACCGGTCGCGCGCGTACACGTGAGAGACACCGGAACCGGATACGCGCGGCCCCAATGCTCGGGTTGGTGGTGTCTCCGTCAACCCGGCGGAGAGACCCGCCCCTGCTCGGGTTGGTGGTGGGGGTGTTGGTCAGGGGGCGGGGGTCAGGCTGACCCTCTGCGGCAGGGGCACTACGGGTGCAGTGGGTCAGGGTCAGGTGGCTGCTCGGAAGGTGTCGGGGATGGGGCTGAGGGTGCCGGCCAGTACGGGGCATCCGTCGTCATGCTCGATGAAGGCGTGGAGGATGCCGGTCTTCTCGTCGGTGGTGAGGCTCTCGACTCGCCCGGTGCAGTGGCCGCATTCGTAGTTGCTGACCATGCGGGCGATGAGGCGGCGGTCGCCAGCGGCGAAGGTGCTGCGGACGGGGTCCATAACGATCTCCGATCGAGGAGTGGACGAGGTGGACGTGGACAAGGTGGACGCGTGTCCACCACCCCGTCTCGCGCGATACGCGAAAGAGATTCCTTGTCCTTTTTGATCATGTATGTAGGCGTATTTGGAGTGCTCGCCATTACGCGACGGGGGGTGGTGGACGCGTGTCCACTTGTCCACGCGTCCACCTCCTTCAGTCGGTCTTGACGCAGATCCGCTCGTCTTCCACGAAGATCCAGTTCTCTTTCTCCGCGTAGGCGATTGCCTTCTCCACGAGCGGCCTGTCACGGCTCGCCAGTGCCTTGTTCAGCGCGCCGTAGGTGATGCCACCAACTGTCGATGCGTGCTTGCGCACCAGGCGTGCGATCCGATCCAGCTTGAGATCCGCATCCGACTTCGCTTCGTGCACCCGGAGTTCCTGGTGAACCTTCGCGTCGTCCTGCCTCTGACGTTCGGCCTCGGCTTCCCGCCGGGCCCTCGCTACGAGACCGTCACGGACGGCGCAGGACGCGTCCCAGACCATCTCTGCAAGGGCCCAGTCCTCTTCGGTGACGACGAAGCGGTTACC
This sequence comes from Streptomyces sp. NPDC055078, assembly GCF_053607985.1. Lineage (NCBI taxonomy): Bacteria > Bacillati > Actinomycetota > Actinomycetes > Kitasatosporales > Streptomycetaceae > Streptomyces > Streptomyces sp. NPDC055078. Next base: position 5,638 of record NZ_JBSGUP010000105.1, on the reverse strand, counting down.
GTCGAGGAGCGCGAAGAGAGCTGAGAGCTTGACCTTCATCAGACCGGCGTGGCCGTCGAGTTCAGCGATCTCGATCTCGCCGCGGGCGCGGCCTACGCGCTCCGTCCAGAGCATCCGGCGGATGCGCTCGGGGAACGCGATGTCTACAGGGTCGGCCGGCCGCAGAATCCCGGGGTGCTTCTCGATCGGCCCCGGCCACAAGGCAGGCACGTCAGGGATGCTCGGGTCATTGGCCCATCCCCAGACGAACCGCTGCGGGGTGCCGGTGCTCGCGTCGGCCAGCAGCGGCAGCGCAGTGCTGGGCTGGAAGCCGACCAGCAGACCGAGGCTGTACGAGCCTGCGGCCACGAACCGTGTGCGCTCCTCCGAGGCGTTCGTCTGACCGAGGGTCTCGCCGACCGCTGCCCGTCGCAGGGTCTCGGACAGGATGGAGCCTGTCCGCATGGCGAGGGTGGCCAGCGTCTCCCCCTCGTCCACGTAGATGAAGCCGTTGTGCCGCACCTGCCTGCGGACCTTCCGCATGACGGGATCGCCCTTCAGCGGACCTTTTACGTGGATCTCGCCGGTCGGCTCCTCCACGACTCCCATGAACATCTCGGCGATGCCCTCGCCAGTACCGATCGGGAGACCGTCCCGGAAGTCCTGATCAATCGCGGGCATCAATTCGCGGTTGAGGGAGGAGCTGGAGGACTTCCCCGAACCCGATCCGCCAACCATGGCCACGAAGGTGTTCAGAGATGCGGGACTGCCAATCCCGGTGACGGCCCGGATTTGGTGCGAGAGCATCCCTGACGTGCGGGCAAGGGTGGCGTAGAACAGCACATCGGCGGAGCAGCCGCGTGCGTGCGCGGCCTGACGGATGTGCTGGAAGATCGGGCGCGCTGCGTAGAACTCGGGCGGGAGGTGTCCGCTGTGCGCCGCGGTCGGGGCAGTCTCTACCGCGGGGGCGGGCGCCTCGGCTCTGTCATCGGGTGCGAGCAGTGCGGAGAAGTCGTTGCGGTCGTCCGTACGCGCCACCGGGGGCCAGGGGTGGCGGGGCTGGGCGATGCCTGCGCGGAGCCCTGACTCGATGGTCGCGAGCGCCCGCCCCTCGGGGTGGTTGCCTGCGCGCGCGGCTGAGAGGAGCGTCTCGCGCGCCTCAGCCTCGCTCAAGGCCCCGGCTCCGACGAGGGTCCCGAGGCTGAACGCCGCGGTGTTGATGGTGTTGTTCTGGTCGCCGTCCGGGGCGCCGGTGATCGCGTCGCACTCAGCCTGCACCGCTTTGCGGGTGTAGGTGTCGTGCCGGTCCGCAGGGATCACGATGTTCGTCGCCGGTGCCACCGGGGCTGAAGGGCGCGTCTGAAGGGCTACGAGAAGCCATTCAGGGGCTGCCTCGGGCGGCTGATCGGGGTCTTCGAGGGTGTAGACGACCCTCGAGGCATGGACTGATCCGGGGCCGATGACATAGGCGTTACCCGACCGTACGTCGCCGTCGAACTTCCCCTTGAGCGCCCCGAGGCCGTTGCCGAGCCTCATCTCAGCGGGAGCCCAGTAGTAGTCGTGGTAACCCTTCGCGGTGAACACGCGCATCGTCGGGGTGTGCTTGTGCCCGAGGGCTTCCTCAGCTTCTTCGATGGCCCCGGGCCGGTCGGAGTCGACCACGAGGAGACGTGCGCCCTCGGGACCCTGACAGGCCCCAACGGCGATGGCGACGTTGCGCAGCTGGTCCTTGAACCAGCCGTGCGCCTGCTGCTCATCGCGGGTGTGCTCGCGAGTGAACGCAACCGCCGGATGCTTGCCGCGGTCGACACAGGTCTTCGGGTCGTGGCCGCGGCCGATGCCGGTGCACTGCGCCGTCCCGGGGTGGTCCGCGGGGAAGACGGCGAACTCGCGCTGGACGAGCCACAGCGCCCCGTCCAGCGGGGTCGTGGGGGTGGTGCTGTTCTCGTTCAAGCCTGGTGCTCCATCTTGCTCCGGGCGATGTCCTCGGCGATGGCGAGAACGTCCGCTGCCCATCGGCGGGCGCAGGCTCGGACACTGCGCACGCTGGGCTGTTCGGTGAGGCTGGCTCGGATCGAACCGAGGACGAGTTCCCTGCGGGCGCGTTCGCGGACGAGCGCGACGTACAGGGCGTCCGTCAAAGGGGTGGCCGGCCACTGACCACAGGGGCGCCCGGGGGCCCCGGCACGGTGATCGTGTCGGGGGCCTCGGGGCGTGTGGATGGGACGGTCACGCGTGGGCCTCGGCGGTGGCCTCGGCAGCCTTGAGGATCTCGGCGCGCTCCGCGTCCCGCTCGGCGTCCCACCGGGCGTGCACCTCGGCGACCGCCTCGGGATTCCTCGGCCGGTCGTTCTTCGACTCCTCCGCCAACTGCTCGCGCAGGACCCGCAGGCGGGGGAGAGCCTGCTCCAGCGACTCGATCAGGGTGTCGGTCTTGTCGAGGGACAGTTCGAGGGTGTCGCTCTCGGTCTCGACCCACAGTTCGGTCTTGACCCCGAAGACGTCCGGCTCATCGTTGGCGGTGGTGATCCGTGCGGAGAGCAGTGGTACGGGCAGTTCGCCGGGGAGCTGGTTCGAGGACAGGCCGGGGGCCATGATCTCGACGGCCGGGCCCTGGTGCCATCCGGGCTCGCCGTCTTCCCCCGCGTGATTGAGGATGCACGTGGGGGTGCAGTTGTAGCGGGCCGTCCACTCCGGGCCCCGCTCGGCTGCGGTGAGCGCGGCAGAACCCCTGGGAGAGACCGGGGCAGTCCCGTCGATCATGTCGGCGAGGCGCTCAACTTCATCGAAGTAGGCGCGCATCCCGGCGAGCCACACCCGGGCGTTGGCGGTGTCCATGTCGGTGCCGTTCCCGCCGTGCCCGATGTAGAGCTGCGGGCGTTCGTTGAGGTGGGATTCGTCGGACCCGACCACGGCGGACAACAGCTCGCCGCGCTCGACTTCGAGCCCAGCAGGGATCGGGGCGCGCACGGTGTGGCTACCGTGCTCGACGTACGGCTCACCGTCGTCGTAGCGGTAGGTCCGGCACTCCGAGCACCAGGCGTAGCGCGTGCAGGAGGCAGGGACCGAGAGCGGCCCAGCGACGGTCTCGGCCGGGGTGGCGACGGTGTCAACGATCGGGTGCGGGCGCCCCGAGGGGGTCAGATCCAGCGGGGGCACGGTGTGCCCGCTGGTGATCTCTGGGGTGGTCGGCTTAAGCTTCATCTTTGAAGCTCCTTCCAGCGGCGGCGCGGGCCGAGAACCCATATGCGCCGCCGTTCGGCTGTTCAGGACTGGATAGAAACGGGTGCTTCGAGGGCCCCTGCCGGGTCGGTGCTCGTAACACCGGCCGTCTGGTGGGGGCCCGACCTACACGCTCTCCAAGAGGTGGATGAGCGAGGCGGTGACGACGCGCTTCGAGCCGAAGTCGAGGACTCGCACGGGCGCTTCGTTCTGCTGGATCAGGGCGTAGAGCTTGCTGCGCGAGATCCCGAGGGCCTGGGCGGCCTTGGAAACGTCCACGGTGGCGGGCCAGCTCCGGACCTCGATAAGGGTCGGTGTCTCCATGGACACCCCTTTCGGTTGCGTGATCATCCGGTATTTCGGTGTCTGGTTCATCACGCAGACGACCTGAAAGCAGAGTGCACGACATGGAATGCAGAGTCAAGCTGTGGACGACAAGGCGTTTCGGTGCGTTGTGAATACGCACGCGATGTGTCAAGCTCGGGGCATGACAGACGAGCCCGAAGCGCCCCCCACGGTGGGAAAGGTCGTGGGCGAGAACCTGAAAGCCCTGCGGCAGAGCCAGCGGATCACCCAGGGAGACTTGGCCACAGCGCTCATGCGTACGGGGCTGAAGTGGAAGCGCACGCAGATCTCTGACTTGGAGAGCGAGCGGCGCGAAACGGTCGACCTAGGCGCCCTCCTGGTTCTCGCTCAGGCGCTTGGGGTGCATCTCCGCGACTTCTTCGCAGGTGACGGCAATGTAATGCTGACCCCGCGGTCCGACTATCCGGGGTCGTATGCTCAGGCCAGCCGCTCTGATCTCCGTGCCTGGCTCTCTGCCGAAGACGCGAGCCTCATCGTGATGGGCAGTGAGAACGTACGGGCCCTCTTTGAGCACTGGCGGCACAAGGGGCGGGACATCCCGATCGAGGCTGATCTCGTCTTCGCAGAGCGGTACGACGTGGATGTCCGTCACGTGGTCAAGGCGGCAGAACAAATCTGGGAAGGCAGTCTCACCGAGGAGCGTGATCGCCGTGTCGCTGCACTCGGTGATCTGCCCGTGAGGGAGCGCCAGGCTAAGCAGGGGCACATCACCCGTCAGTTGACCGCCACGCTGGCGAAGTGGATGCGCGCGGACGGCGCTATCGCCGACGAGGTCTGAGGGACGGGATGGGGAGGCCATGGCGGAGATCAAGAAAGTCACACTCAGGAACGGCACGACCCGCTACCGCACCGTGGTTGACGCCGGGCACGACGAGACCGGCAAGCGGGTGCAGATCACCATCACTCGCGACACCAAGACCGAGGTCAAGGCGGAGCGCTCCCGAATCCAGCATCAGCGCACCGCCAGGACGCTCATCCTGCCCAGCAAGATCACGGTTGGGGAGTGGCTCGACCAGTGGCTGAAGTACAAGCGTCGCGACGTTGAGGAGACGACGATCCGAACGTACCGCCTTGCCCTAGTCCACGTCCGCGACCGCATCGGACACATTCGGCTCCAGGAACTCACCGAGGACCAGGTGCAGGAGTGCATCGACGCCATCGTTGCCACCGGCCGCCGCAAGGGCGGCCAGGCCGGTACGCGTCTCGCCGTCTCGACCGCCGAGGGCGTACTCGCCCGGCTGCGGGAGGTCCTCGCGCGGGCTGTGGTCCGCAAGCTCATCCCGGAGAGTCCCGCCAAGTTCGTACGGATCTCCCTCGCGGACAAGAAGACGGACAAGCGCGAGCGGCGCCCGGACAAGCCGTGGACCGTCCCCGAGGTCCAGCGGTTCATCGGCGGCATCGAGGGGGACCGTCTGTACGCGCCTCTGCTGATGTCCCTCATGGGGCTCCGCCCCGCCGAGGTAGTCGGGCTGCGCTGGGCCGACCTTGACCTGAAACTCGCCACGCTGGAGACCGCCAACACCCGCACGATGATCGGGAACAAGACCGTGCTGGAGAAGGACACCAAGACCGAGGCAGGCGAGCGCGCCCTACCGCTGCCGGGGACGGTGCTGGACGCGCTGAAGCGGTTCCGGGCAGTGCAGGCCAGGGAGCGGCTGGCGGCCGGCGAGGGTTACACGGACTCCGGGTACGTCGTCGTTGACGAACTCGGGATGCCGAGGAACACGCGGCACCTGCGTGAGCACGCCTACCGCCTGATGGCTGCGCTGGAGATGCGGCGGGTCCGGCTGTACGACGCACGGCACTCCTGCCTGTCGTACCTCGCGGTCTCCGGGGTGCCCGATGTGGTTCTTGCCGCGTGGGCCGGGCACACGAACGCGAGCTTCACCAAGCGGAAGTACGTCACGGTCGGAGTTGAGGACATGAGGGCCGCGGCGACCGCTTGGGACAACTTCCACGGGGGTGATCGAAAAGCACCTGTGTGAGAAATTGTGAGAAACGATCTCTTCCGAGATCTCTCACATGGCTGCTGACCAGCAGATATATGTGGTCGCGTAGAACAGTAGGCAGA
>NZ_JBSGUP010000104.1:0-17164 GCF_053607985.1 Streptomyces sp. NPDC055078 | reverse complement strand
CCTAGGGCCTGTCTGTGGACCGGCCGGCTCAGAGAACGCGGACCGCGCCCGTGGCCGGGTAGCCCGAGAGGTCCTGGATCACCACGCCCTTGCTGGGGTTGGCCGCGTCCAGGTACTTGCCGTCGCCGATGTAGACACCGGTGTGGTACGCGTTGCCCGCGCTGCCCCAGTACAGGATGTCGCCGACCTGGAGGTTGCTGGTGCCCACCTGGGTCCCGGCCGTCGACTGGTCCTGGGAGACCCGGGGAAGGTCGACACCGACCTGGCGGAACGCCGCCTGGACCAGGCTGGAGCAGTCCCAGGAGTTCGGCCCGGTGGCACCCATGACATACGCGTCGCCGACCTGCGCCTTGAGGAAGGCGATGACGGTTCCGACGGAACCGGACGCCTGCGTGGAACTCTTGCTCGACGAGCTGCTGCCCGACGACGCCTTGGACGCGTTCGAGGAGTTCGAGGAGGCCGTGGAGAGGGCGGTGCGCTCGGCGGTGCGGGAAGCGCGCTCCTGGGCCTCCGCCCGCTTCTTCGCCTCGGCCTTCTCGGCCTCCGCCTTGCGGACCGCCTCGGCCTTGGCCTTCTTCGCGGTCTGCGCGGCGGCCTTGGCCGCCGCGTCCTCCTGCGCCTGCAACTCAAGGTCGAACGCGACCTGCTGCTGGGCAGCGGCGGACTGCGCGACCGCCTGGGAGAGACCCGCGGGGTTGATCGTGGGCATCTCTATGGTCTCGGTCACCGGCTCGGCGTTCGCCGGCCCGGCGGCTCCGGCCACTGCGATGGTGCTGAGGACGCCACCGGCAACTCCGGCCCGGAGCGCCATGGACGAGGCGCTGCGACGGCGGGGCTTCCGGTGGCTGGGTATGTGAGCGGTGTGGGACATAGGGACAACCGCTATCAGTCGTCCAGGGTTCCCGACAAGAAACGTGTGTTGCGCCACAGTTATGAGCGGAACAAGTCAATCCGCTTGCTTCAGCCCTTTATTGACGCCCTAACGGGCAATCCGGGCATGCTCGACCTTGCCCTTGATCACGCGCTTTCAGGAAAACGTCCGAATTGCCCTGGGCCTACCATCCACTCCATCCGTTGGCCAAGCCCCGCTTTTATCGAGTCGTGACCATGTGACGCAGGTCACGGCGCCCATGTGCCCCCGCCGACGCCCGGCAGTTGGCTGAAAACCCGTCAGGACACCCGTCGTCGCCACCGCGGCCAAGCACCCGCCCGATGATCGTTTCCCGTCGGTCCGAGGAGTCCGAGAACGGTTCCGCGCGCGAACTGAGGACGAAGCGAGTGCCTGGCGAGTACCCGGCGGGGGCGTGGCGAGTACGCGGCGACCGCGCGGTGGGTACGCGACGCGTCACGGACGGTATATGCACGCGTACGAAGGGGAGCGCGCCCGACCGTACCGGCGATGATCGCGACGCCCCCGCGCGCACCACCCCGACGCGCGCCGCAGTGATCACCACGCCACCGAAGCGACCGCCGGAGCGATTGGACCGGAGCGATTGGACCGGAGCGGTCGGACCGGAGCGATCAGCCGGAGCGATCACCGCGCCGACCGCTGGACCGCATCGGCGATCTCCGCGGCGATCACCACCCGTGATCACGAGCCGTGATCACGAGCCGTGATCACGAGCCGCGATCGCAGCGGGCGATCACCACGCTTGATCACAAGCCATGATCACCCCCCGGGCCACAGCCGGCCCACCCGCATCACCGCGCCGGGACGGCCACCGCACCCCCGTCCCCCGCCCCCGTTCCACCCCGCCCGGGCCCCCGCGATCGTGAACGCGCGCACGCGTTCCCGGCCCTCCCCGGGGACCTCGCGGGGAAGTGAGGTGAGGCTCTCCTATCACCCGTCGCGGACCATCGCCAATTTGCTCGCACACGCCGTGCCTTGATATGGCAAACCCCCCTCGACCAGCGAGAACGTCATAAGTTGTCACTTCTGGTGACCACTCGCGCGCTTCGTGTACGAAGATCAACGCCTATTCGCCGTCATGATCCATCCCCGGGTGGTGGAGATCACAAGGGCGGTTACCGACCCCGTGTCGCAGATCACAGGACGGCAGGCATAGGATGCGGGGCAGTCGGGCTTGTGAACTGCCTCACATGAACACGATCTTCGAGGTGGTCCGGTAGACGCCCGGTGCGGTCCAACGGTCAATTGACGACTGGAAGGAGCGAGGAGGGTGAATGCTTACGCGCCCATCCTTGTGCTCGGCGCCCTCGGGGCAGGGTTTGCGATCTTCTCCGTGGTCATGGCCACGCTAATCGGCCCCAAGCGCTACAACCGGGCAAAGCTGGAGGCGTACGAGTGCGGCATCGAGCCGACACCGACGCCCGCCGGAGGCGGTCGCTTTCCCATCAAGTACTACCTGACGGCGATGCTCTTCATCATCTTCGACATCGAGATCGTCTTCCTCTACCCCTGGGCGGTCAGCTTCGACGCCCTGGGGCTTTTCGGGCTCGTGGAGATGCTGCTCTTCGTGCTCACCGTCTTCGTCGCCTATGCGTATGTGTGGCGGCGCGGCGGACTGGAATGGGACTGAGGGGCTGAGGGGCACCAAATGGGAATCGAAGAGAAACTGCCGAGCGGCTTTCTGCTGACGACCGTCGAGCAGGCCGCGGGCTGGGTGCGCAAGGCATCCGTCTTCCCCGCCACGTTCGGTCTGGCCTGCTGCGCCATCGAGATGATGACGACCGGCGCCGGCCGCTACGACCTGGCGCGCTTCGGCATGGAGGTCTTCCGCGGCTCACCGCGCCAGGCGGACCTGATGATCGTGGCGGGCCGGGTCAGCCAGAAGATGGCCCCTGTGCTGCGGCAGGTCTACGACCAGATGCCCAATCCCAAGTGGGTCATCTCCATGGGCGTTTGCGCGTCGTCGGGCGGCATGTTCAACAACTACGCGATCGTGCAGGGCGTCGACCATGTAGTCCCCGTCGACATCTATCTGCCCGGCTGCCCGCCCCGTCCCGAGATGCTGCTGGACGCGATCCTCAAGCTCCACCAGAAGATCCAGTCCTCCAAGCTCGGTGTGAACGCGGCGGAAGCGGCCCGCGAGGCGGAGGAAGCGGCGCTCAAGGCGCTCCCGACGATCGAGATGAAGGGGCTGCTCCGGTGAGCGACGCACGCACGGCCGCCGGGCCGCAGACGACTGTGAGAGCCGCACTTCTGAGCTGTGCGGGCGGAGAAGCTCACGAAGGAGTGGCGTGGTGAGCGACCAGCCGAACCCCGAGAAGGACCTCAGCGAGCAGAATCTGCCGGGGCATCGCGGCGAGCACGGTGAGGAGATCCGCGTCCAGCGCGGCATGTTCGGCGCCAACAACGGCGGCGACACCTCCGGCTACGGCGGACTCGTCCGCTCCATCCGGCTGCCCGGCCCCGCCCACCGCCCCTACGGCGGCTACTTCGACGAAGTGGCGGATGAACTCGAAGGCGCCCTGGAGGAACAGGGCCTCGTCCCCGAGAACGCCATCACGAAGACGGTCGTCGACCGCGGTGAGCTGACCTTCCACATCGAGCGCGAGCATCTGGTGCGGGTCGCCCGCACCCTGCGCGACGACCCGGCCCTGAGGTTCGAGCTGTGCACGGGGGTGAGCGGAGTCCACTACCCCGACGACAAGGGCCGTGAACTGCACGCCGTCTACCATCTGCGCTCGCTCACCCACGGCCGGCTGATCCGGGTCGAGGTCAGTGCCCCGGACCGCGATCCGCACATCCCCTCGCTGGTCGCGATCTATCCGACCAACGACTGGCACGAGCGCGAGACCTACGACTTCTTCGGCCTCGTCTTCGACGGTCACCCCGCCCTCACCCGGATCATGATGCCGGACGACTGGCAGGGCTTCCCCCAGCGCAAGGACTATCCGCTCGGCGGTATCCCCGTCGAGTACAAGGGCGCCCAGATCCCGGCTCCGGACCAGCGGAGGTCGTACTCGTGAGCACATCCCATGCATCCGCACGCGAAACCACCGAGGGACCCGTATATACGGTCACCGGTGGCGACTGGGACGAGATCGTCCAGACCGCGGCCAAAGCGGACGACGAGCGCATCGTCGTCAACATGGGCCCGCAGCACCCCTCCACCCACGGGGTGCTCCGGCTGATCCTGGAGATCGACGGCGAGACCGTCACCGAGGCCCGCTGCGGCATCGGCTATCTCCACACCGGCATCGAGAAGAATCTCGAATACCGGAACTGGACCCAGGGCACCACCTTCGTCACGCGCATGGATTACCTGACGCCCTTCTTCAACGAGGCCGCGTACTGCCTCGGTGTGGAGAAGCTGCTCGGCATCGAGGACCAGATCCCGGACCGGGCCACCGTCATCCGCGTGCTGCTGATGGAGCTGAACCGGCTCTCCTCCCATCTGGTGTGCATCGCCACCGGAGGCATGGAGCTGGGCGCCACCACGATCATGATCTACGGCTTCCGCGACCGTGAGCTGATCCTCGACCTCTTCGAGCTGATCACCGGCCTGCGGATGAACCACGCGTACATCCGCCCCGGCGGCCTCGCGCAGGATCTGCCCCCCGGCACCGTGGACCAGCTCCGCGAGTTCCTGAAGACCATGAAGAAGAACCTGCCGGAGTACGACAAGCTCGCCACCGGCAACCCGATCTTCAAGGCCCGGATGCAGGACATCGGCTATCTCGACCTGACCGGCTGTATGGCGCTGGGCGCCACCGGGCCGATCCTGCGCTCCGCCGGTCTCGCCCACGACCTGCGCAAAACCGACCCGTACTGCGGCTACGAGACCTACGACTTCGACGTCCCGACCGCCGAGACCTGTGACTCCTACGGCCGCTTCCTCATCCGGCTGGAGGAGATGCGCCAGTCGCTGCGGATCGTCGAGCAGTGCATCGACCGCCTGGAGCCCGGGCCGGTCATGGTCGCCGACAAGAAGATCGCCTGGCCCGCACAGCTCTCACTGGGCCCGGACGGACTCGGCAACTCCCTCGACCACATCAAGAAGATCATGGGCACCTCCATGGAGGCCCTGATCCACCACTTCAAGCTGGTCACCGAGGGCTTCAGAGTGCCGGCCGGCCAGGCGTACGCGGCGGTCGAGTCGCCCAAGGGCGAACTGGGCGCGCACATCGTCTCCGACGGCGGCACCCGCCCCTACCGGGTCCACTTCCGCGACCCGTCCTTCACCAACCTTCAGGCCATGGCGGCGATGTGCGAGGGCGGCCAGGTCGCCGACGTCATCGTCGCCGTCGCGTCCATCGACCCCGTGATGGGAGGCGTCGACCGATGACGGCCCAGTCGTCCAGCCAAGAAGTGCAACTGGGGATGCCCCAGCTCCCCGCACCCGACTATCCGGCCGACGTCCGCGCCCGGCTGGAGACGGACGCCAAGGAGGTCATCTCCCGCTACCCGGGCTCGCGTTCGGCGCTGCTGCCGCTGCTGCACCTGGTGCAGTCGGAGGACGGCTATGTCACCCGCACGGGCATGCGGTTCTGCGCGGAGATGCTCGACCTGACCACGGCCGAGGTCACCGCCGTCGCCACCTTCTACACCATGTACCGGCGCAAGCCGTCCGGTGACTACCAGGTCGGGGTCTGCACCAACACCCTCTGCGCGGTGATGGGCGGCGACGCCATCTTCGAGGATCTCAAGGAATACCTCGGCGTCGGCAACAACGAGACCACCGATGACGGCAAGGTCACGCTGGAGCACATCGAGTGCAACGCGGCCTGCGACTTCGCCCCCGTCGTGATGGTCAACTGGGAGTTCTTCGACGACCAGACCCCCGAGTCCGCCCGCCGGCTCGTGGACGACCTGCGCGCCGGACGCCCGGTGGAACCGACCCGCGGCGCCCCCCTGTGCACCTACAAGGAGACCGCCCGCATCCTCGCCGGGTTCCCCGACGAGCGCCCCGGCGCGGTCGAGGCGAGCGGCGGCGCGGGCCCGGCCTCGCTGATCGGACTGCGCCTGGCCAAGGGCGAGGGAATCCCCGCCCGGGTGGTCTCCCCGCGCGGCCGGGCACCCCGCGACGAGCCCGGCCCCGGCGCCCAGCACCACCTCAGTTCGGCCCACCCGTCGCCCGACCACCACCCCTCAACGAGTCCCTCCGGGACGCAGAACACAACACAGCACACCTCGGACTCCGACCCGCGGCACCCGTCCGGTCCGGTCACCGAGGAGGGGGAGTGATGACCTTGGCACCCGAGATCAACGACACGAGTCCCGAGAAGCTGCTCGCGCCGGTCCTCACGGCCTTCTGGGACGAGGAGCGGTCCTGGACGCTGGAGACCTATCGGCGGCACGAGGGCTACCAGGGGCTGCGCAAGGCCCTGGCCATGGCGCCGGACGATGTCATCGCCTACGTCAAGGACTCCGGACTGCGCGGCCGAGGCGGCGCGGGCTTCCCCACCGGGATGAAGTGGCAGTTCATCCCGCAGGGCGACGGAAAGCCGCACTATCTAGTTGTCAACGCCGACGAATCCGAGCCGGGAACCTGCAAGGACATCCCGCTCATGTTCGCGAACCCGCATTCCCTCATCGAGGGGATGATCATCGCCTGCTACGCGATCCGGTCGAACCACGCCTTCATCTATCTCCGCGGTGAGACGGTCCCCGTACTGCGGCGACTGCACGAAGCGGTGCGCGAGGCGTACGAGGGCGGCTATCTCGGCAAGGACATCCTCGGCAGCGGACTCGACCTCGACATCACGGTGCACGCGGGCGCGGGCGCGTACATCTGCGGTGAGGAGACCGCGCTGCTGGACTCACTGGAGGGACGGCGCGGCCAGCCCCGGCTGCGACCCCCCTTCCCCGCGGTCGCCGGTCTGTACGCGTGCCCCACTGTCGTGAACAACGTCGAGTCCATCGCATCGGTTCCCGCGATCCTCCATCGGGGAAAAGACTGGTTCAAGTCGATGGGGACCGAGAAGTCCGCCGGCTTCACGCTCTACTCCCTCAGCGGCCATGTCGCCGGCCCCGGCCAGTACGAGGGCCCGCTCGGCATCACCCTGCGCCAGCTCCTGGAGATGAGCGGCGGGATGCGCCCCGGCCACCGGCTCAAGTTCTGGACGCCCGGCGGCTCCTCCACTCCGATGCTCACCGCCGAGCACCTCGATGTGCCGCTCGACTACGAGGGCGTCGCCGGGGCGGGCTCCATGCTCGGCACCAAGGCGCTCCAGTGCTTCGACGAGACGACCTGTGTCGTACGCGCCGTGACCCGCTGGACCGAGTTCTACGCCCATGAGTCCTGCGGCAAGTGCACACCGTGCCGCGAAGGCACCTACTGGCTGGTCCAGTTGCTGCGGGACATCGAAGCGGGCCGGGGCGTCATGTCCGACCTCGACAAGCTCAACGACATCGCCGACAACATCAACGGCAAGTCCTTCTGTGCTCTCGGCGACGGTGCCGCCGCGCCGATCTTCTCCTCGCTCCAGTACTTCCGCGAGGAGTACGAGCAGCACATCACCGGCAACGGCTGCCCCTTCGACCCGGCGAAATCCACCGCGTGGGCCGACAAACACCAGGAGGTGTCCGCATGACCGTGGCGTACGCGCCGAGCCCCGGCCACGCCGCGGGCCACGGCCCGCGGTCCGACTCGCCTCGCGCGGAGGTGCGGGCATGACCGTCACCACATCCAACCCCGCGGGCGGCGGCAGCGCGGCTGTCCCGCCCGAGGACCTCGTCTCGCTGACCATCGACGGCGCCGAGATCAGCGTCCCCAAGGGGACGCTCGTCATCCGCGCCGCCGAACTGCTCGGCATCGAGATCCCCCGGTTCTGCGACCACCCCCTCCTCGACCCGGTCGGCGCCTGCCGCCAGTGCATCGTCGAGGTCGAGGGCCAGCGCAAGCCGATGGCCTCCTGCACGATCACCTGCACCGACGGCATGGTCGTCAAGTCGCAGCTCAGCTCGCCCGCCGCCGAGAAGGCGCAGAAGGGCGTGATGGAGCTGCTGCTGATCAACCATCCGCTGGACTGCCCGGTCTGTGACAAGGGCGGTGAGTGCCCGCTCCAGAACCAGGCGATGTCGCACGGCGACACCGACTCCCGCTTCGAGGGCAAGAAGCGGACGTTCGAGAAGCCGGTGCCGATCTCCACTCAGGTGCTGCTCGACCGTGAGCGCTGTGTGCTCTGCGCCCGCTGCACCCGGTTCTCGAACCAGATCGCCGGCGACCCGATGATCGAACTGCTCGAACGGGGCGCGCTCCAGCAGGTCGGCACCGGTGAGGGCGACCCCTTCGAGTCGTACTTCTCCGGGAACACCATTCAGATCTGCCCGGTGGGCGCGCTGACCTCGGCGGCCTACCGCTTCCGGTCCCGCCCCTTCGACCTGGTCTCGTCGCCGAGCGTGTGCGAGCACTGCTCCGGCGGCTGCGCGACTCGCACCGACCACCGGCGCGGCAAGGTCATGCGCAGGCTCGCCGCCGACGACCCCGAGGTCAACGAGGAGTGGATCTGCGACAAGGGCCGCTTCGGCTTCCGGTACGCGCAGCAGCGCGACCGGCTGTCGAGCCCGCTGGTCCGCGACGCGGAGGGCGTGCTCCAGCCCGCGAGCTGGCCCGAGGCACTGGCCGCCGCGGCTGCCGGGCTGAGCGCGGCGCGCGGCCGGGCCGCGGTCCTGGCGGGCGGCCGGCTCACTGTCGAGGACGCCTACGCGTACGGCAAGTTCGCCCGGGTCGTCCTCGGCACCAACGATGTCGACTTCCGCGCCCGGGTGCACTCGTCCGAGGAGGCCGACTTCCTGGCCGCCCGGGTCGCGGGCCGCGGGCGGGACCTGGACGGCACCGGGGTCACCTACTCCGTACTGGAGAAGGCCCCGGCGGTCCTCCTGGCCGGGTTCGAGTCGGAGGAGGAGGCCCCCGGCGTCTTCCTGCGGCTGCGCAAGGCCAACCGCAAGCACGGTCAGCGCACCTTCGCGCTGGCCACCCACGCCACCCGGGGCCTCCTTAAGGCGGGCGGCACGCTGCTGCCCGCCGCGCCCGGCACCGAGACCGAGTGGCTGGACGCGCTGAGCGGCAATGTCGGTCTCGACGGCGACGGGGCACGGGCCGCCGAGGCGCTGCGCACCGAGGGCGCCGTGATCGTCGTCGGTGAACGGCTCGCCGGGGTGCCCGGCGGACTGACCGCCGCCGTACGGGCCGCGACCGCGACCGGTGCCCGGCTGGTGTGGATTCCGCGCCGGGCGGGCGAACGCGGCGCCGTCGAGGCGGGCGCGATCCCCTCGCTGCTGCCCGGCGGGCGCCCGGCCACCGACCCGAGGGCCCGTGAGGAGACCGCCGAGATCTGGCGCGTACGCGAACTCCCGCACCGTTACGGGCGGGACACCGGCCAGATCGTCGAGGCCGCGGCCACCGGCGAACTGGGCGCCCTGGTCGTCGCGGGCGTCGAGGTCGCGGACCTTCCCGACCCGCCACGCGCGCGTGAGGCGCTCGACGCGGTCGGTTTCCTCATCTCCCTGGAGCTGCGGCCGAGCGAGGTCACCGACCGGGCGGATGTCGTCTTCCCGGTCGCGGCCGTCGCCGAGAAGCCCGGCACCTTCCTCAACTGGGAGGGCAGGGCGAGGCTGTTCGAGGCCGCGCTCAAGCCGGAGCAGATGACGCGACGCGTCGCACCGGCCGATGCCCGGGTGCTGCACATGATCGCGGAGGAGATGGACATCCCCTTCGCCCTGCCGGACCTCAGGGCCGTGCGCGGGGAGCTGGACCGGCTCGGCGGCTGGAGCGGAGAGCGGGCCTCCGGCCCGATGGAGTCCACCCAGACGCCGCCCCGCCCGGCACCGGGCGAGGCGCTGCTCGCCGGGCACCGGCTGCTGCTCGACCAGGGTCTGCTCCAGCGCGGCGACACGGCGCTGGCGGGGACCCGCCACGCGGCCGTCGCCCGGCTCTCGGCGGCGACGGCGGAGGAGACCGGGGTCAAGGACGGCGACGAACTGTCGGTCTCCGGCCCCGCGGGCACCGTACGGCTGCCGCTCCAGGTCACCGAGATGCCCGACCGGGTGGTGTGGCTGCCGCTGAACTCCACGGGCGGCGGAGTCACTTCGGACACCGGCGCGCTCCCCGGCCAGGTCGTCCGCATCGGTCCGGCCTCCCCCGAGGCCGCCACGGAAGCGCCGGAGGTACACGCATGATCGCCGAGGTCCAGCTCCTCGCGGCGGAGGATCTCTCGCTGTTCGGGCGCGACCCCTGGTGGCTCGTCGCCATCAAGGCCGTGTTCTGCTTCGCCTTCCTGATGGTCACCGTGCTGCTCTCCATCGTGTGGGAGCGCAAGGTGGTCGCCTGGATGCAGCTGCGCATCGGCCCCAACCGGCACGGCCCCTGGGGCATGCTCCAGTCACTCGCCGACGGCATCAAGCTGATGCTGAAGGAGGATGTGATCGTCAAGCGCGCGGACAAAGTGGTCTATATCCTTGCGCCGATCATCGCCGCGGCACCCGCCTTCATGGCCATCGCCGTCATCCCCTTCGGGCCGGCCGGCAACGAGGTCTCGATCTTCGGCCACCGCACCACGATGCAGCTCACCGACCTGCCGATCGCGATGCTCTACGTCCTCGCGATCGCCTCGGTCGGCATCTACGGCATCGTCCTCGCGGGCTGGTCGTCCGGTTCGACGTACCCCCTGCTCGGCGGATTGCGCTCCTGCGCGCAGATGATCTCGTACGAGATCGCCATGGGCGCGGCCTTCGCCTCCGTCTTCCTCTACTCGGGGTCGATGTCGACCTCCGCGATCGTGGAGGCGCAGGCGGACCGCTGGTTCGTGATCCTGCTGCCGGTCTCGTTCATCATCTACGTCGTCACGATGGTCGGCGAGACCAACCGGGCGCCGTTCGACATGCCGGAGTCCGAGGGCGACCTGGTCGGCGGCTTCAACACCGAGTACAGCTCGATCAAGTTCGCGATGTTCATGCTGGCGGAGTACGTCAACATGGTCACCGTCTCCGCCGTCTCGGTGACGCTCTTCCTGGGCGGCTGGCGGGCCCCGTACCCGATCTCCACCTTCTGGGAGGGCGCGAACCACGGCTGGTGGCCGATGCTCTGGTTCATCGTCAAGGTCCAGCTGCTGCTGTTCTTCTTCATCTGGCTGCGCGGCACCCTGCCCCGGGTGCGCTACGACCAGTTGATGAAGCTCGGCTGGAAGGTCCTCATCCCGGTCTCGGTGGTCTGGCTGATGCTGGTCGCGACCGTGCGGGCGCTGCGGAACGAGGGCTACGACTTCCAGCAGATCCTGTTGTACGTGGCGGGCGCGGTCATCGCCGTACTGCTGCTGTCCTTCATCGCGGACATGTTCCGCGGCAAGAAGGACAAGGCGGCGGACCTGGAGCCGCCCGCTGTCTTCGACCCGATGGCGGGCGGATATCCCGTGCCGCCACTGCCCGGGCAGACCCTGCCTCCGGTGCCGCGCAGGCGTCCCCGCCAGGAGCGCGAGCTGATTGTCAGTGGTGGCCCCGACACTATGAGTGACGGACCTCGTGACGGAAAGGAGGCTGACGGTGTCTGAGGAATCGAAGGGCAAGTTCCAGAATCCGGTCGCCGGCTTCGGCGTGACCTTCAAGGCCATGTTCAAGAAGCGGCTGACCGAGCAGTATCCGGAGCAGCAGAAGGTCACAGCGCCGCGCTTCCACGGCCGGCACCAGCTCAACCGTCATCCGGACGGCCTGGAGAAGTGCGTCGGCTGCGAGCTGTGCGCCTGGGCCTGCCCGGCCGACGCGATCTATGTGGAGGGCGCGGACAACACCGAGGAGGAGCGGTACTCCCCGGGTGAGCGCTACGGCCGCGTCTACCAGATCAATTACGCCCGCTGCATCCTCTGCGGACTGTGCATCGAGGCGTGTCCCACGCGGGCGCTGACGATGACGAACGACTTCGAGCTGGCCGACAGCTCCCGCGAGAACCTCATCTACACCAAGGAGCAGCTGCTCGCCGGTTTGGACGAGGGCATGGTCGACTCGCCGCATTCGATCTTCCCCGGCATGGACGAGACGGACTACTACCGGGGGCTGGTCACCGAGGCCGCCCCTGGCACGGTCCAGCAGGTCGCCGTCTCCAAGGGGGAGAAGGGCGAGGAGGTGGACGCATGACCGGCGTCAGTGGTCTGGGCGGGCTGAACACCCTTGCCGCGACCACCACATCGACGGGCGAGGCCGTCCAGTTCTGGGTGCTCGGCACCATCGCGGTGATCGGCGCGCTCTGCACGATCCTGATGAAGCGGGCCGTGCACAGCGCGCTCTGCCTCGCCGGGACCATGATCATCCTGGCGGTGTTCTACCTCGCCAACGGCGCGTACTTCCTGGGCATCGTCCAGATCGTCGTCTACACCGGCGCGATCATGATGCTGTTCCTCTTCGTCGTCATGCTGGTCGGTGTCACCGCGGCGGACTCCCTCAAGGAGACGCTGAAGGGGCAGCGCTGGCTGGCCGCGATCTGCGGGCTCGGCTTCGGCGTCCTGCTGATCACCGGCCTCGGCAATGCCTCGCTGAAGAACTTCAACGGTCTGGGCGCGGCCAACAGCGCGCACGGCGGCAATGTCGAGGGTCTCGCGGCCCTCATCTTCACCAAGTACGTCTTCGCGTTCGAGATCACCGGCGCGCTGCTGATCACCGCGGCCGTCGGCGCGATGGTGCTCACCCACAGGGAGCGCACCGAGCGCGCCAAGACCCAGCGCGAGCTGGCCGATGAGCGCGTACGGACCGGCAAGCAGCTCCCGCCGCTCCCGGCCCCCGGTGTCTACGCCCGGCACAACGCGGTGGACATCGCCGGCCTGCTGCCGGACGGCACCGCATCCGAGCTGACCGTGATCAGCACTCTGCGCGAGCGCGGACAGATCCGTGATGTGTCCCGCCAGGCGCTGGACGACATCAAGGCGCTGGAGCAGCGCTCGGAGGAGCGGCTCGGCCGCGACACCTCCGACGACGACCGGGGCGGACCCGACCGGGACGGGCCCGACCGGGGCGACGTCGGCCGGGACCGGGACGAAGAGGAGGCCACACGGTGAATCCGGTCAACTACCTCTATCTCGCCGCGCTGCTGTTCACCATCGGTGCGTCCGGAGTCCTGATCCGGCGGAACGCGATCGTCGTGTTCATGTGCATCGAGCTGATGCTCAACGCCTGCAACCTCGCGCTCGTCGCCTTCTCCCGGATGCACGGCAATCTCGACGGCCAGATCATCGCGTTCTTCACGATGGTCGTCGCCGCCGCGGAGGTCGTGGTCGGACTCGCGATCATCGTGTCGCTGTTCCGTTCCCGCCACTCGGCCTCGGTCGACGACGCCAGCCTGATGAAGCTGTGAGGGACCGTGAATAACCTGATTGCGCTGCTCGTCGCGGCGCCTCTGCTCGGAGCGGCGGTGCTCCTGTGCGGCGGACGGCGGCTCGACCGCACCGGCCATGTGCTCGGCACGGCGCTCGCCGCCGCGTCGTTCGCCGTCGGCGTGGTGCTGTTCGCCGACATGCTGGGCAAGGGCGCGGACGACCGGGCCCTGCACCAGAAGCTGTTCAGCTGGATTCCCGTCGAGGGCTTCCAGGCGGACATCGCCTTCCAGCTCGACCAGCTGTCGATGACCTTCGTCCTGCTGATCACCGGTGTGGGCACCCTGATCCATATCTACTCCATCGGGTATATGGAGCACGATGAGCGGCGCCGCCGCTTCTTCGGCTATCTGAACCTGTTCCTCGCGGCGATGCTCCTGCTGGTCGTCGCGGACAACTACCTGCTGCTGTACTTCGGCTGGGAGGGCGTCGGCCTCGCCTCGTACCTCCTGATCGGCTTCTGGCAGCACAAGCCCAGCGCGGCGACGGCGGCCAAGAAGGCGTTCCTCGTCAACCGCGTCGGTGACATCGGCCTGTCGATCGCGATCATGCTGATGTTCACCACCTTCGGCACCTTCGCCTTCGGGCCGGTCCTCGGGTCGGTGGACGAGACCAGCGAGGGCAAGCTCACGGCGATCGGCCTGATGCTGCTGCTCGCCGCCTGCGGCAAGTCCGCGCAGGTGCCGCTCCAGTCCTGGCTGGGTGACGCGATGGAGGGCCCGACCCCGGTCTCGGCCCTGATCCACGCGGCCACCATGGTGACCGCCGGCGTCTATCTCATCGTCCGCTCCGGAGCGATCTTCAACGCCGCGCCGGACGCACAGCTCGCGGTCGTCGTCGTCGGTGCGGTCACGCTCCTCTTCGGTGCGATCGTCGGTTGCGCCAAGGACGACATCAAGAAGGCGCTCGCCGGTTCGACGATGTCGCAGATCGGCTACATGATCCTGGCCGCGGGCCTCGGCCCGATCGGCTATGTCTTCGCGATCATGCACCTGGTGACCCACGGCTTCTTCAAGGCCGGTCTCTTCCTCGGCGCCGGTTCGGTCATGCACGGCATGAACGACGAGGTCGACATGCGCAAGTACGGCGGCCTGCGGAAGTACATGCCGGTCACCTTCGTCACCTTCGGTCTCGGCTATCTGGCGATCATCGGCTTCCCGGGTCTGTCCGGCTTCTTCTCCAAGGACAAGATCATCGAGGCCGCGTTCGCCAAGGGCGGCACCGAGGGCTGGATCCTCGGCGGCATCACCCTGCTGGGCGCGGCGATCACCGCGTTCTATATGACCCGCGTGATGCTGCTGACCTTCTTCGGTGAGAAGCGCTGGCAGCCGGACGCCCAGGGCCAGGAGCCCCACCCGCACGAGTCGCCCCGGTCCATGACGATCCCCATGATCATCCTGGCCTTCGGCTCGGTCTTCGCCGGCGGCTTCTTCTCCATCGGCGACCGCTTCCTGAACTGGCTGGAGCCGGTCACCGGCGCCGAGCACGGGCATCCGCCCGTCAGCGCGCTCACGGTCACCGGGTCCACCGTCGTCGTCCTGCTGATCGGCGTCGCCATCGCCTGGGTGATGTACGGACGCAAGAGCAAGCCGGTCCCGGTCGTCGCCCCGCGCGGCTCGCTGCTCACCCGGGCCGCCCGCCGCGATCTCCTTCAGGACGACTTCAACCATGTGGTCCTGGTCCGCGGCGGCGAGCACCTCACCCGCTCCCTGGTCTATGTCGACCACACCCTGGTCGACGGGGTGGTCAACGGCACGGCCGCCTCGGTCGGCGGTCTCTCGGGCCGGCTGCGCAAGCTCCAGAACGGCTACGCCCGCTCGTACGCCGTCTCGATGTTCGGAGGTACGGCTGTGCTGATCGCCGCGACCCTGCTGATGAGGGCGGTGTAACTGTCATGTCTTTCCCGCTCCTTACGGCTACCGCGGCGCTCCCGGCGATCGGTGCGATCGTCACCGCCGCCGTGCCCGCGGCGCGCAGGACGGCGGCGAAGCGGCTGGCCCTGCTGTTCTCGCTGGGCACTCTGGTGCTGGCCGCCGTCACGCTCGTACGCTTCGAGCCCGGCGGCGACCGCTACCAGCTCACCGAGTCCCATTCCTGGATCAAGGACTTCGGCGTCCGGTACGAGCTGGGTGTGGACGGCATCGGGGTCGTGCTGATCGCCCTGACCGCGCTGCTGATCCCGTTCGTCATCCTGGCCGGGTGGAATGACGCCGACCCGGTCGAAACGCCGGCGGACTCCGCAGCCTCCGCAGCCTCCGCGAAATCGGCGGGCTCCGAAGGCTCCAGCGTCGCGACCGGCCGGTGGCGGCCCACCCAGGGCTTCTTCGCCCTGATCCTGATGGTCGAGGCGATGGTGATCCTCTCCTTCGAGGCCACCGACGTCTTCCTCTTCTACATCCTGTTCGAAGCCATGCTGATCCCGATGTACTTCCTCATCGGCGGTTTCGGCGACCGCGCTCACGCGGGCAGCGATCAGCACGCGGCGGCCCAGCGGTCGTACGCGGCGGTGAAGTTCCTGCTGTACAACCTGGCCGGCGGACTGATCATGCTGGCCGCCGTCATCGGGCTCTATGTCGTCGCGGGGAGCTTCTCGCTCACCGAGATCGCCGAGGCGCGCGCGAGCGGCCAGCTGGAGATGGCGACCAACACCGAGCGGCTGCTGTTCCTCGGTTTCTTCTTCGCCTTCGCGATCAAGGCCCCGCTGTGGCCGCTGCACACCTGGCTGCCGAACGCGATGGGGGAGGCGACCGCTCCGGTCGCCGTCCTGATCACCGCGGTCGTCGACAAGGTCGGCACCTTCGCGATGCTGCGGTTCTGTCTCCAGCTCTTCCCGGAGGCGTCCAAGTGGGCCACCCCGGTGGTCCTGGTGCTCGCCCTGATCAGCATTGTGTACGGGGCGCTCCTCGCGGTCGGCCAGCGCGACATCAAGCGGCTGGTCGCCTACGCCTCGATCTCGCACTTCGGCTTCATCATCCTGGGCATCTTCGCGATGACCTCCCAGGGCCAGTCGGGCGCGACGCTCTACATGGTCAACCACGGGCTCTCGACCGCCGCGCTGATGCTGGTGGCCGGGTTCCTGATCTCCCGGCGCGGCTCGCGGCTCATCGCGGACTACGGCGGAGTGCAGAAGGTCGCGCCGGTGCTCGCGGGCACCTTCCTGATCGGCGGTCTGGCGACGCTCTCACTGCCGGGTCTCGCGCCGTTCGTCAGTGAGTTCCTGGTCCTGGTCGGCACGTTCGCGCGCTATCCGGTCGCCGGGATCATCGCGACGTCCGGGATAGTGCTGGCCGCGCTCTACACCCTCGTCCTCTACCAGCGGACCATGACCGGTCCGGTGAAGGCCGAGGTGAAGGGGATGCCCGACCTCAAGGCACGTGAGCTGGCGGTGATCGCCCCGCTGATCGCGCTGCTGATCTTCCTCGGTGTCTTCCCGAAGCCGCTGACGGAGATCGTCAACCCCGCCGTGGAGCACACGATGTCCGACGTACAGCAGAAGGACCCCCGGCCCGACCTGGAGGCGGCCAAGTGAGCGCTACAGCTGTCCACAGCCTGTGGACGACGGCGGCCGAGCCGATCGACAAGATCAAGGCCCCCGATATCGAGTACGCGCAGCTGGCGCCGATCCTGATCGTCGTCGGTGCGGCGGTCGTGGGTCTGCTGCTGGAGGCGTTCCTGCCGCGCAAGGCGCGCTACCGCGCGCAGGTCTTTCTCACCCTCCTCGCGCTGGTCGCCTCGTTCGCCTCGATCCTGGGGCTCGCGCAGGGCGGGTACGGCACCACCAAGGTGAACATCGCGGCGATGGGCGCCATCGCCATCGACGGACCGACACTGTTCCTCCAGGGCACGATCCTGCTGACGTCGGTGGTCGCCGTGATGACCTTCGCCGAGCGCAGGCTCGACC
>NZ_JBSGUP010000103.1:0-17169 GCF_053607985.1 Streptomyces sp. NPDC055078 | reverse complement strand
GGTCCGGCTCGGCCCGGGTCCACGTGTTCTAGCGGAGAGCCTGGTCGACGGCGTTGCTCAGTTCGCCGGTCGCGGTGTCGCCGCGGAGGTTGGAGAGGTATGCGCCGCCGTGGCCGTACTGGCGGGCGTAGGCCATCTTCTTGGCGATGGTGGCGGGGGTGTCATAGCTCCAGTACTGGGAGCCGCAGTGCGAGTACGCCGTCTGGCCCTGCTCGCCGGTGTCGGGGCAGCGGGCGGTGATGGCCCGGTAGTCGTCCTTGCCCGTCTCGTACGGTCCCGCCGCCGGTCCCTGCGCCGTGAACGCGCCTCCCCACGGTCGATCGGAGACGCCTTCCCAGCCCCAGGCGTGGGTGGGGATGCCGAGGACGAGCTTGTTCGGGTGCACTCCGCGGGCGGTGAGGGCACGCATGTCCGTGTGGACGGTCCGGCCCCATTCGCTGTCGTAGCGGTCCCAGTCGTGCAGCGGAGCGCTGGGAGCGGTACGGTCCTGCTGGTGTATGTCGTTGGGGGAGTAGTAGTCGTATGACTTGACGTTGAACCAGTCGGTGTACGCTGCCGCTCCGGCGAAGTCGGCCTTGTCGTACTCACCGTTTCCGCCCCTCTTGCGGCCGAAGGTCACGGTGACCAGCCGGTCCGTGCCGAGCGCCGTGCGCAGGGCCTGAGTGAGGGGTTTCACGGCGGCGGCGCCGCCGAGGTCGCAGGGGGCCAGCCTGCACGGGGAGGGGAACTCCATGTCCAGGTCGATGCCGTCGAACAGCCCCCGCCAGCGCGGATCGTTGATCAGCCGGGCGCAGGAATCGGCGAAGGCGGCCGGGTTCCCCTGGGCCCCGGCCCAGTTGCCGGCCTGGTCGGGACCGCCGAAGGACCACAGGAGCTTCAGACCGGGATGCGCCGCCTTGAGTTTGCGGAGCTGGTTCAGGTAGCCCTTGACCGGCAGGTCCCAGGTGTCGGCCTTTCCGTCGACGCTGAGTTCGGCCGGATAGGTCCGCTCCAGGGCCGAGTAGTAGTCCTCGATACCGCACCTTCCGCCGCCGACGGTGCCGTGGCCGTAGGTCAGATGGGTCAGCCTGCCCGCCGTGCCGCTGGTGGCGAGGTTCTTGACGTAGAAGCCCCGCTGATGGCTGCCCTTCTCGGTGAAGACGCCCGTCTTGACGGGGTGCGCGGGCATCGGCGGGACCTTGCCCGTCGTCCGCACCGTGATGCGCTGGCTGTACCAGCCATATGCCGGGTCCGGGCTCTTCGCGATGACGGCGAAGACGTACTCGGTGTCCACATTCAGATGGGTCACCGTGAAGCTCGTACCGGTCGTGGTGCCGACGTCGAAGCCCAGGTCGCGCTCCACCTGGTAGTGAGCGACATCGGCCGGCCGGGGGGAGGCGGTCCAGCTCAGGGTCACGGACGTGTCCGTGACCGCCACCGCCGTGAGGTTGGTGGGGTGGTTGGCGGGCTGGGCCCGCGCCGGGGTGGCCGCCGCGACCAGCAGCCCGATCAGCAGTGCGAGAGCACACAGTACGGCGGATACTTGCCGGCCGACCGGTAACGCTTGCCGGCCGACCGGTAAATGGGTGTGAGATCTCAACGATGCTCCTCGACAGGAGTGCACGGAACCGTGCCGCCGTCCTTGCGTGGGCGGCCTTCGGCGCTGCGGAGGCTAGGAGGGCCGATCGCCGGGAGCAACGACTGTGAGAGGGCTGTTACCAGGTGAGAGCGGCTCTCATCACCGGTCCCGTACCTGTCCGGGGTGATCCGGCCACCGGCCACCCGCCGAGGTGTCCGAACGAAAACCTACGGGACAGCCCTTAGCTCCGGAGACGGCTTCTGATCATTTGCTGGAGGATGCGGGGGCGGACGAGTTTTGAGGGAGAGTCCACGAGTGCGAGTGACCTGAGCATGGCTGTCGCGGTTTTCGGATCGTCCGCGGCGGCGGCGGACAGAAGCCGGAAGCAGGAACCGAGGAGTTTTGCGCCAGGGCCGGCGCGAGAGATGCTGTAGTCACCGCATTTGGCCAGCCACCACGTGGGATAGGCAGTGCGGTGAGCCGTGCGGAAGAAGCGGCGAGCCAGTGGCTCGGCGCTCTCCTCGGCAAGACATTCGCCGAGAGCGATCGCTTCAGCGGCCGCCAGGGAAATCCCGGAACCGTAGACGGGGTTGACCGAACACAGCGCGTCTCCGATGGCAAGAAGTCCGCCGGGGAAGCGCCGCAGTTGGTCGTAGCGACGGCGAATCCCACACGGAAAGCGGTACACCGCGATGGGGTCCAGCGGTTCAGCAGTCTGAAGATGGCGCATGATGTCGGGTGGAGCGACCGTGGCGGCCGACGCCAGGAACTCCGCGTCAGTGGCCGGTGCCTTGTGGTCGCCGTAGATCTGCAGGGACAGCACCCAGGTGGCGTTCTCCTGCGCAGCGAAGACCATTCCGCGCGGCTGTGATGAGGTGGCGCCGATCACGACTGCCCGGTCCGTGCCGAGTATCTCATGCGGCAACGCGAAGTGACGGCTGGCGTAGGTGACATCGGTACGAGTCCGCTCCTCAGGGGCACGCTCGTAACCCATCTCTTTCAGCCACACCCCGCTGCGTGCGCCACGGCCCATCGCGTCAACCACGAGATCGGCCTCTACGACATCCCCGCCGACATCCCCGCCGGCGTCTCCACCGGCGTCTCCACCGACGTCCCCGCCGCGCGGATGTACCCGTACGCCACGTACGGTCGTCGCTCCCTGGCCACCCGTGGTGATCAGCCCTGTGACCTGTACGTTCTCGCGCAGAGCGAGAGTGGGAAGCCGCAGAGTCAGCGTCCGCAGGTGGCTTTCCAAAAATGGTCGTGAGGCGAGGATCGCGTCAATACCCGATGGAATCGGGAGGATGGTGTGCCCGTGATAGGTGATGCGGCTCTCGCTGCCCAACTCGGAATCCAGGGCGCCATCGGCCAGGCACTGTTGGATCAGCCCCGGAAACAGCTGCTCCATCTGCTGCGCCGCTCGCGACAGTACGAGATGGATGTGGGGACCTTGTGGGACCCCGCGCCTGGCCTTCCCGTCCATGCTTTTCGCGGTGATGTGGTCGCGCTCCACCAGCGTCACTCGGTTGAAGTGACGGGTGAGCACCGCGGCTGTGCACAGTCCGGCGATTCCCGCGCCCAGCACGACGGCGTGATCACGGACTTCTGAGGCGTCGCTACGAGACATTTGGATGACCTCCACATGAATGGTGGGGAGAACTCATTCCGGCTCGATCCAGGCCGCCGCTCACCAGACGAATGAGTCCGGTTCTCAGTGGCCGAACGCGATGAGGGCGACGCGGGCGACGGTTGCCGACGCTCATGGCGGGGGAGTCCGAAGGCCCGTGCCCCGGTCCCGGTTGTGACCCGTCTGCCTGGCCGCGGCACGCAGCAGGGTGTGTGCGGTGTGCGCCAGAACGAGGCCGCTCCAGGCCAGCCACAGGACGAGAGTGCCGATTCCTGCCATCACCAGCACAACCAGCTCCTGTCCAGTGCCGTTGAGGACGGCCATCACGGGCAGGGCCAGGTGCACGGCAGCGGTGAGCAGGGTGAACGCGCCATGCGCGGGGCCGGTTCGCGAAACGAGGGTCATCGCTGCTGAGAGAGCGACGACGGGTCCTTGCATGGCGTAGAGCAGGACGCCGAAGCGGTACAACGGGGCCGCGGTGGTGGCATCGCGTGCGGAGAGGACCACGGCCGTGTTCACAGCGGCCATGACCACCAAGGCCGCCGCGATGACGGTGAGACCGCCACGGACCAGCCCCGCCGTGCGCGCGGGCGTGTTCAGTGTCAGCCGGCCGCCGAGTCCGGAGGCGAACCACAGGAGAAGCGCGGCGGAGAACGCGAACGCCGTGGAGCGGGCCAGCAGGGCGGTGCGATGGTCGGCGAAGAACCGGATGATGGTCTCGTCCGACGCGTACATGGTCGGCGGCATGTCCAGCCCGGTGAACGGGAACGATCCAGCGCAGATCAACAGGATCAGAACTGCGGCCAAACCCGCGTTGCGGTATCCCACCAGGGTATCTGGCGCCGGACTTTCGGCCGGGAGCGGTGTTGTGGCCGGGTTACGCAGGAACATGGCTTACTCCTTGGTGAAGAGGCGGGTCGACGGAGCCGAGGGCGACCGCATGGCCTGCCGGCTCGTTCGTCATGCGGTCCGCCGCCCCGGGCCTGACCGGTCCTGGATCTGGGCGCGCGAGATCTCGGCGCCGAGCGCCTCGGCGGCGTCGACCAGCTCCCGCGACCAGGGTGCGGGTTCGTACTCTCCTCCCGCACGGCGCGCGCTCACCCATATCTGCTCGCCCAGCGCGATGAGTTCACCGCCGGGCTGTCCCGGTTCCGTGATGCGATGGAAGCGGAACTCGCCCTTCATCAGATGCATGCGAACCCAGGGCACGGTGAGCCGGATCGCGACCAGGTCGCCGTACCACAGCTCTCGCTCGTACTCACAGGAGCAGGAACGGGTGAGCATGGCGTAGTCGCCGGAGATGTCGCTGCTGAACAGGGGCGCTCCGAGCATCCCGGCCTGCTCGCGGCAGCGTCCCTGCCAGTCGATGAGGCGTGCGTAGTAGACGGGGCCGACCGCGCTGGTGTCACCGGCGGTGACCTGGTGTTCGATGGAGAACCAGCGCTGCCCGCGGGGCTCCGGGGAATCGGGCGGACGCGCGTTCAGCAGTTCCATGGCCGCTACCTCTCATGGGGCAGGACGACAAGGGCGGATACGTGGCCGGGCAGTGGCGGTACGGGACGGTGCACCGGGTGGACGGGGGCCCGTCCGGTGCGGTCGCGGACGGTCACCGTGCCGCCGAGGGAGTCCTCGGCGACGGTGGTGTGGACGAAGCAGTGGTCCAGGCGAAACCAGCGCAGGCCGACGCCGTCGGCGGGAGACGCGGTGGACATCACGGCCGCCACTCCGGGTAGCGGATGGCACGGGGGAAGGTGTCGGTGATGTGGAACGTGAGCCCGCTGATGGCGAGTTGGACGTCGCCCTCGCCGGTCGCCGCCACCGCGCGGTCCTCGGCCGTGCGGTACCACAGGCGCAGCCCCTCCGGGTGGGCGTGCGCGAGTTCGGTGTCGGTACGGGCGGTGTACAGGTCGATACGGGAGATGGAGACGGGGACGCCCATGATGTGTGTGCCGTCGGGCTGGGGCGGATAGCCGAAGAGCCGGCCGAGAGAGTCGATGAGCAGGGCCGGGATGGTGAGCCGGGCAAAGATCCCGTCGGGTTCGATGCGGGGGCACCACAGCGCGTCGCCGCCCTCGGGGCCCGCGCCGGTGCGCAGCGCGGTGCGCCAGACCCCGGAGAGCTGCACGGAGCTGTCGGGCCGGGCCGTGGGGCAGTCCTCCAGCGCGGGCAGTGGGGGTGGCATCTCTTCGCGGGGTGCGGCGGGGCGGGTGCCGAGGGTGACGTCGAGGCGGCAGTGCAGGCGGTCGGGGACCAGGACACGGCCGTGGACGGTGGTCAGATCGGAGCGGACCTCCACGCGGATGCGGTCCGGCTCGACCGCCTTGGCGAGGACGCGGCAGCCGAGGGCAGCGCCTTTCGGGTCGGTGTAGAGGGGTTCCTCGATGGACAGGTCCGAGAAGCCGGTGATGTCCGCTCCGGGGTTCAGGTGGCGGGCCGCCTCGGCGGCCAGGGCCGCCATCATCACCGCGGGCATCAGCGGCCGTCCGCCGACGACGTGGTCGGCGAGGTAGGTGTCGCGGGCCTTCTCCGCACGCCAGGTCCAGCGGCCACCGGAGGTGTCGAGCGTGTCCGGGGCGCCGAGCAGACCGCCCGGCGGGGCGGGCGGGGTGGTGAAGTCGGGCATGCCCTCGGCCCGCCAGCCGTGCCGCAGCCCGTAGAACGGGGCGGGTTCGGCGGGACGCGGGTGGGCGAGTTCCGCGAGCAGCACCTGCTCGCCGTCAGTGTTGCGCAGGCCCGTGATGCCGAGCCGGCGGCTGAGCCGGCCGGCGATGTCCTTCACCATGCCGGTCTCCAGCCACAGGCCCCAGGCGAGGCTGAACTCCTCCGTTGCAGAGCCCGGTCGGTGACGTGCGGCGGCCGAGAGGTATTCGTTGGCGGGCGAGTAGTCGCTGTCTCCCGCGCAGCCGGTCAGCCCGCTGCCGGAGCTGAAGTTGCACCACAGGGACGGGGCCGGGTCGGCGAAGGCTTCCTTGAGGTGGTGGTACCCGGCGACCTTGGTGTCCCGTACGGCGCGGAAGTCGGCCAGGGACTTGTCGCGGGCGGCGCGCGAGCGGATGCGCCCGGCCCCGTGGATCAGCAGGTCCACCCGGCCGTCCGCGCCGTACACCTGCCGGGCCGCGTCCCGGACCTGATCACGGTCGCGCAGATCGCAGGCGAGGTAGTGGACACGGCCGGGGCCGCACAGCTCGCGCAGACGGCGCAGGTTCACGGTGATCTCGCGGTCGCGCAGGAGGGTGTCGAAGCGGGTGAGGAGTTCGGGCAGGGAGGCGTCGGGAGCCGCCTCGCGCTGTTCCTTCAGGAAGGCGCGGCGGGCGGCGGGCAGCGCCTCATCGGGGGCGGCGAGCAGTTCCTCGGGGACCGCACCTCGGGGGGCGCTGCCGAGCAGCCAGATCCTGGGGTGCCGCAGCCGCCGGGCGAGCGCGGTGACGGTGGCGGCGGTGGCGCCCCGGGCACCGCCGCCGGCCACGATCACGGCGTCATCGCCGAGCGGCACGGCGAGTGGCAGGGCGGCCCGGCCGGCGGGCAGCGGCACCGGGCAGATCCGCTCGACGTAGCGCAGCCCCTGCCGGTAGTGGACGACAGTACGGTCCCGCACCGAGGCCCGCTCGGCGGCGAGCTGGCCGAGCCCGGCGTCCAGGGCGGCGTCGGAGACCACGGCGAGAACCGGGCAGGGCAGTTCGAGCGCGAGGCTGCGCAGGAACCCGGTGATCAGGGTCGCGTGCGGGTGGGTGGTGTGGCGGCGCAGCGGGTCCAGGACGAGTCCGGCCACCGACCCCGGTTCGGAAGGCAGGTCCTTCGCCGCGAGCAGGGCGCACTCCTGGAGGTTGAGCAGCGGCTCCGGCGGCGGCGCGGGCCAAGCGGCCCCGGCTCCCCGTACAGACGTCACCAGGAGCAGGTCGCGCGGTGGTTCACGGCGGGTCAGGGCGCGGAACTCCTCGCCCGGCCGGACGACCTGCACCCCGTCGTCGGCGGGCATGGCGGGCATCGCCGGGTTCGTGACCAGCAGCCGGGCTCCGCGCTGCCGGGCCGGCCCGGCGAGTGCCTGTGCGACGGCGGGTGAGTCGGTCAGGATCAGCGCGCCGTGCGGGATCGCGGGAGATGCCGGCACGCCGGGATCGCGGGGTACGGCGTCGGCGCGGCGACAGATGACGGCGGAGCGGTCGGACAGGGGTGAGGGCCGCGGTGGGGCGACGGTGCCGGACGCGCTGGTGACGGCGTCGTCGCCGCTGCCGGTGCCGGTACCGGTGCCGGTGTTCGAAGCGGCGGCGGTGGTGCCGGTACGGGAGGTGGACGCGGTGGGCATGGTGCCGGTACGGGATGCGGATGCGGTGGTGGACGGGCTGGTGCCGGTACGGGATGCGGTCGCGGTGGTCGTGGTGCCGGTACGGGATGCGGTCGCGGTGGTGGACGGGCTGGTGCCGACGACGGTCAAGGTCGTGGTGGTCGCGGTGTCCCCGCTGGAGGCGGCTGCCGGGTCACCGCCGGTGCGGGACAGGGCGGGGACCAGGGGCGTCACCGTGATCCGGGGCCCGGGGTCCGCTCCGTCGACGGTCACGCTGGGGCGCCCCGAGGACAGTGCGCGCAGTACGGCGAGGGCCCCCTCAGCGCCCTGGTAGTCGCGTTCCGGCCATACGGTGTCGCCGCGTCGGCCGGACGGCGTCGCGGCGGTGCGGATCCCGGCGAGCGCCGGCCATCCCTCGCGCTCCGCCAGGGACTCGCGGGTGACGACGAGCAGCACCGCGCCTTCGGCCAGGGTGCCCGCAGGACTGCCGATCAACGTCTCGGCCAGCGTGCCGGAGTGGCCGGCGGCGCCGATCACCAGGGCGACGTCCAACTCCCCCGTGGCGAGGTAGCGGCCCGCTGTATGGAGGGCGGCGTGGGTGGAGGCGCGTCCCGAATCCACGGCGAGGGCCATGCCGTGCAGGCGGTGCCGGTTGGCGACCTGGGAGGCGGCCACGTTGGCCAACTGGCCCGGCATACACGCTTCGTTGGCGGCGGGGAGGCGATCGCGCAGCGCGTCGAGCCGGACCCGCAGAGCGTCCGGGGCGCCCGGCATTCCGCGTACCGCATCCGCCAGGTCGTCGGCGGCGACCCGGACGGTGTACTCCGTCATGGACCGGGTCGGCCCCGCATGTCCGACGAAGACTCCGGTGCGGTCCCGGTGCGAGGCCCACAACTCGCCCTCTCGCTCGGCGAATGCGGCCACCGCGGCGATCGCCATCAGATGGGTGCGGTCGATGCTGCGGGCGGAGACCGGCGGCATCCGCAGCCGCTGGAAAGGAGGCAGCGGGTAGGTATCACCGAACGACCGCGCGGGTGCCTCCCCCCGGCTCGTCAGCCAGGCACGGACCTCGTCGCCGCCCGGTTCGCCCGGCAGCTGTGCCTGCCAGCCCACCAGGACCATCGGCTCGGCCGGGCCCGGAGCCGGCGGGCCCGGGACGGATGGGGCCGTGGGCGGCCGTTCGGGCCCGTACACGATCAGATGGGCGTTGGTGCCGCCGAGGCCGTAGGCGCAGATCCCCGCGGTACGGGTGCGTCCCCCCACCGCGGGCCACGGGGTGTCGGTGGTCGGTACGGTCAGGTTGCCCGCCCGGACGCCGTCGGGCAGCCGGGTGAAGAACCGCTCGCCCGGGATGCTCTCGTGGTTCAGGGCCAGCAGCACATGGATGAGGGAGATCGCGCCGGAGGCCCAGCCGCCGTGTCCGACCACCGGCTTGTTCGACGTGATCAACTGCCTGGCGGTCCCGGCGAGTTCTGCCAGACCCTTCAGTTCCGAGATGTCCCCGGCCCGGGTGCCGGTGCCGTGCCCGACGATCCATTCCACCTGCTCCGGGGTGATGCCTCCCGCCGTACGGGCGCGGCGCACCGAGAGCTGCTGTCCTTCCGGATCCGGGGCCACCAGGCTGCCGGAACCGTCGACGGAGGCGCCGAAGGGTCCCAGGACGCCGAGAATCCGGTCGCCGTCCGCCCGCGCGCGGCCGAGACGTTTGAGGGTGACGACGGCCGCCGCGTCGGAGAACAGCGTGCCGTCCGCCCCGGCGTCGAAGGCCCGCACCTGCCCGCTCCGGGACAGGCCCCGGGCCTTGGAGAAGAGCGACAGGTCCCGGCGGGCACCGGTGTTGGCCCCGCCGCACACCACCACGTCCCGCTCCCCGGCCAGCAGACTCTTCGCCGCGAGGTCGATCGCGTACATGGAGGAGGAACAGGCCGCGTCGACCGCCTGGAACTCGCTGTCCCCGGGCAGCAGCCCGGCGCACGCCTCCTGGA
Organism: Streptomyces sp. NPDC055078; assembly: GCF_053607985.1. Lineage (NCBI taxonomy): Bacteria > Bacillati > Actinomycetota > Actinomycetes > Kitasatosporales > Streptomycetaceae > Streptomyces > Streptomyces sp. NPDC055078. Next base: position 7,717 of record NZ_JBSGUP010000103.1, on the reverse strand, counting down.
CCATACGGTCGGCGAAGGCGGTGCGCGGGGCCTCGGGGGCGTACGGGTAGCGGTCCGCGAGCTGCTCACGCGCCGTACCGGAGGCGCCGACGGCGTCCCGGGCGAAGGCACGTAACGTGGCGTCTTCCAGGGCGAGGCTGCCGGGCGGTACCCCGACATAGGCCCCCATCCGGTCGCCTTTCCCGCGCGTGACCCCGTCCAGCGCCTGGAGGACGGAGTGCCGCAGCAGCAGGGCGGTCAGGTCGAGGCGGCCCGTGGTGCCCCGGGCCTGTTCGGCGGCCAGGCCCGGGTGCGGGGTGAAGCCCCACAGGAAACCCGCAGCCTTGACGTACGACTTGTCCTCCGCCTTCGGGTCCGCCGCGTACCAGTTCTCCAGGGAGAAGAGGACGGGCTCGGCGATGACGTTGCGCTCCTGGTGGAGCAGCTCCCAGAACTCTCCCGGGCTGCTCGCGCCCGGCACCGCCAGCCCCATGCCGACCACCGCGACCGTCTGCCCGGACGCGTCCTCCACGGGCGCGGGTCCCGGTACCGGATCCGCCGCACCGGGGGACTCCGGCGGCGCTCCTGCCGCAGGTTCCGTCACCAACTGCTCCGCACGGGCGGCAGAGGGGCTGCCGGTGACCGCCGCGGTGGTGGTGATGCCCGGTGCCGCAGCGGTGAGCGGCGGTGCCCCGGCCTGCCACAGGGAGGCGCCCGCGTCCACGGTCAGGGTGGTGCCGGTGATGGCACGGGCCGCGTCGGATCCGAGGAAGACGACGGCCTCGGCGATGTCCTCGGGTTCCGGCATCATGCCCAGGGCGCTGCCGGCGACGGCCCGTCGCCTGCGCTCGGCGCCGTCGGGCCAGTAGTCGACGGCTTCGCTCTCGACATAGCCGCCGATCAGGGTGTTCACCCGGATCCCCCGAGGGCCCAGCTCCGCCGCCAGGTAGCGCGCAAGAGTTTCCTGCGCGCCCTTGGACGCGGCGACGGCCCCATACCGGTCGAGTACGCTGCGCACGCTGAACGCCGACAGGTTCACCACCGCCCCCGAGCCGCCGGCCATCAGCGGGAGGGCCGCCTCGACGCACCAGCGCACCCCGTGCAGATTGACATCGAGGGTCCGCCGCCAGTCCTCGTCGTCCAGCTCGCCGAGGCTGCCGAGCACTCCGTACACCGCGTTGTTGACCAGCAGATCAAGCCGGTCATGTCCTGCCGTAACCGCCGAGAACAAGGACGCGACGCCTGCGCGGCTGCCGACCGACGCCCGCACCAGTTCCCCGGTACCGCCCTCGGCCTGCAACGCCTCCAGGGTCCGGCGGGCCTCGTCCGAGGAGTGGAAGTAGTTGACGATCACATGGGCGCCACGCCGGGCGAGGGCGAGGGTGATGTGCCGGCCGATGCCCCGGCCGCCTCCGGTGACGAGCGCGATCCGGCCCGCGAAGGTCTTGGCGGTCATGTCACCACGTCGTCCGCGTCGTCGTCCGTGTCACCGTCCGTCTTGTCGTCTGTGCTGTCGTCCGCGCCTGTCTTCCCGGCCGCGAGGAGCAGCATCAGATCGGCCAGCTTGGGCAGCGTGTTGTAGTCACGGATCCGCAGCTCCGCGGGTGGGGTGGGCAGGTCGTAGCGGTCGAGGAGAGAGACAAGGAGTTCGGTCCTCTTCACCGAGGCGATGCCCAGGTCCGCCTCCAGGTGGGCGTCCTCGGTGAACACGTCCTCGGGATACCCCAAGGCATCGGAGAAGGTCTGCCGCAGTTCGGCGACGAGCTGTGCGCGGTCCGGCAGTGGTGACTCCGGCGCGGGCCCGGGGGCGTCCGCCTCAGCCACCGGCCGGGATGCGGATGCGGATACGGATGCGGGGGGAGCCTCCACCGGGTCGGGAGGGGACGAGAGGTGCGGACGGGCCGAGGTGTCCCCGTCCGGGTCGGAGCCACGAGAAGCCGGTCGCGACGGGACGGAACGGCCGGCCGCGCCCTGCCGGCCGTCCGGGTGCCTCGGTGCCCCGGGCACGCTCCGCTCCAACAGCGCGTGCAGGGTCTTCCGGCCATCGGTCACCCCCGGCGGCGGGCCGACCAGCTCCGCGTCGGGCGGCAGGCACTCGGCCGCGCACTCGGTCAGCAACGGCCTCGGCCCGGCCTCCAGAAAGACACCGGCCCCGTAATCCGTGTACAGCTCCCGTAGCGCGGCGAGGTAGTGGACCGGATCGGTCAGATGCCGGTCGATGATGCGCCGTACGTCCTCCACGCCCCGCACCAGCCGGCCCAGAAGCGGGGAGTAGACCCGGCGGCGGGGCTCCTCGATGCGGTAGTCGACCGTCGTCGCGGCTACTCGCCGTGCCGCTCCGGCCAGTTCGGGATTGTGGTGCGGGTAGACCACCAGCAGCCGGGTGGCCTGAATGCCCAGCGCCCGCGCCGCCCCCTCCAGACGGGCCAGCTCCTCGGTGTTGCCGGACACCACCGTCTGGCGCGGCGCGTTGAACAAGGACGGCCGCAGCGTCCAGCCGCCCACCGCGCCGCACAGGTGCTCGGCCCGGCGCGCGCCGACCCGCAGAGCGGTGAGCCCGCCGCCGACGTCCCCCTCCGCCAGCGCGACCTCCCGTTCGCACAGCACCCGGGCCGCGTCGTATGCGGACAGGCAGCCGGCCGCGGCCAGCGCCGTCAGCTCCCCCGTGCTGTGCCCCAGCAGAACGTCACCGGGCTGGCCGTGGGCCGCCAACTCCCCGTGCAGGGACAAGCCGGTGGCGAGCGAGGCCAGGTGGAGCCGGGCAGGCGTACCGGCCAGTTCCTCGATCGGTGGTCCATCGGGATCGGTCAGCGGGACGGAGACCGGCGGCAGCCCGTACTCACGCGCCGCCCGGTCCACATCCCGCAGAACCTCCGCCACCCGGGACTCGGTGGCCTGCAAGGACTCCAGGAAGCCCGGTACGTATCCACCGAGACCGGGAAACTGGACAATCGTGTGAGTCATGGAAATTCCTCTTGAGCTTCGTGCCCGAAGTGGACGCATGAGCTTCCTACTCGGCTATGGCCGTGCTGTAGGTCCACTGAAAGACAGGGACATCCCGCCCCTCGACCTGTTGCATGAACTCGGTGCGCACGAAATGCTGATGCTGCCCGTAGTACGCCACCGTCAGCCGGTCCGGCGGCTCCTGTTCATCGATCTGGTGAATGCGCGAGAGGCCCTCAGGTCCGCCCCGCACCACGACCTGGATCATTTGATTTTCCCTCTCCTCCCCGCTTCGATATCAACCAGAGGCATGGGCCATGGGGTGATGACTCCCCGGAACGTGATCTCCGGCATTCGCTGGAGCGAACATCTCGGGTATGGGAAGCACACCATCGCGCCCGCATGCCGTACAGGGGGTCGGAGACCTGGGTTCCGTGCATACGGTGCAGCCTTGTGCCTTTGTGAAAAACCGGCGGGCGCGGGCCGCCGGCGGGCGTGGCGACCGCAGGGCTGGTGGTCCCTCGTCCGCTTTCACGAGTGCGCAAAGTCGCAGCGGTCGCATCGTTTCCGTGGCCACGGGTCTCTGTACACACCTCGGTGACTGAGGGTGAACTGGGGGAATCCGCTGACGCCGGGTCACCGAGGTGTGCGGACGCACGGGATCCGCTGAGGCTGCCCAGCCGACCCCCATCCGATGAAGGAAGAGCCTGGGCACGGCGAACGCCATGCCGATCCGGTCCAGCACCGCGGACGACCAGGGGGCACATTCATGGAACAGCGTTTCACATTCCGGATACACCGCTTGTGCCTGTGGATGGGGCCACTGCTGGTGGTCATCTACTTCATAGGCTTTCTTTTCCTTGCGAAGTTCTGGCCGCCCCCCAGCCCCGACTGGTCGGCCGATCGGCTGTCGCAGTGGCTCACCCAGAACCAGGTCTCGTTCCAGATCGCATGCATCTTCATGATCACCGGCGCGCCCTTGATCGCTCCCTGGGGTGCGGCCATCTCGGTCTTGACACTCAAAAACGAGGCACGGCATCCCGTCCTCTCTTCCGTGCAACTCGCTTTGGTGGGCTGCGTGACGTTTATGTTCGTTGCTTTTGGGATCTTCTGGGCGCTGGCTTCCTATCGCGTCGGCGAGATCTCCCCCGAGATCACCCAGGCATTCTGGGACATCGGGTGGTTCATCCTCGTCTTCCCCATGCCTCCGGTGATTGTCTGGCTCGGCTCGATCGGGCTGGGAATCCTGTGGAGTCCCCCCGAGCACCCGGTCTTCCCACGATGGTCCGCCTATCTGGCCTTCGTGGTCTGCATCGATTTGAGCGCAGTGCCCGCCGTCGTCTTCTTCACGAGCGGACAGTGGTCCTACACCGGCGGACTGTCCCTGTGGCTGCCGTTCTTCTCCTTCTTCCTCTGGCTGCTGCCGATGACCGTGTTCGGCTTCAGGGCGATCGCGCGCCAGGAACAACTGTCCCGCGATGTGCACCCCGGCGAACCCGGCCGCTGTGCCACCGCGACGGACGGTGGATCTCCCAGCGTCCCTTCCGCTCCATCGCAGCGCTAGACCGTTCACTCCCAACTGCCCGCGCAGCCGGGAGAACTGCCGGAGATGACCGTTCAGCACAGCGGTCCTCGTATCAGAGCATCCAGGAGGCGCAACTCGTGCCCGAGAACAAGCCGATGCCGTATGTCCCCCTTGAGGGCGGCCGGCAAGGCCCACAACAGAACACAGCGGGCCGGACAGCCGGCTGGATCCCCGGTGAACCAGGCATCTGGGTCTTCGTCGTGGGAGACCTGTCCGTGTTCACCGTCTACTTCGTCATGTTCATGATAGAGCGGCGTCATCAGCCTCTGGAGTTCGCCCGCGGTCACGCCGCGATGAACACGGCATGGGGGCTGGCGAACACCTTCCTCCTGCTGACGGCATCCCTCGCCATCGCCCTCGCCGTCCAAGCCTGCAGAGCGGCCGACTGGCGGACGGCACGCAGGCTCGTCCTGGGCACCGGCGCGTGCGGACTGCTGTTCATCGTCAACAAGGGCTTCGAATGGACCACGGAGGCCCGCGCCGGCCACACGCCGCGCTCCGACGACTTCTTCCAGATGTACTACATGCTCACCGGAGTGCACATGCTCCACGTCGTCATCGCCATGATCATCCTCTCCCGTATGTGGCACCACACCGGCGGACCCGCGGAGGCCCCCACCCCGCGACGACTGCGCTTCCTTGAGAACGGCGCCGCCTTCTGGCATCTGACCGACGCGGCCTGGCTCATCCTCTTCACCCTCTTCTACCTCGTGAGGTGAGCCACCGTCATGCCCTCAGCACCCGCGCCCGCCCGGAAGCCCTCCCACGCCATCGCGGCCTGGGCCGTCCTCATGACGCTCACCGCCGTCACCTGGGCCTTCGCCGACCACCACTACGCCGGCGTCGGCATCAAGGCGGGCACCGCCGCCGTTCTGATCCTCGCCTACGCCAAGGTGTACGTCGTGGGGCACACCTTCATGGAACACCGGCACTCCGCCCCGCCCCTGCGCATCGCGTTCGCCCTCTGGTGCACAGCCGCCTGCCTGGCCACCCTGCTGCCCGCTCTTCTGTGACACCGTTCCGCCCCAGCGCTGCCGTCCACAACACAACAGTCCGGCGGGCTGGGGGCCGGGTTCGTCGTAGCCGTTCACACAGGTGGCGCCGACGGCCCCTGCCGCGCCCCCTCGATCACAGCCGAGCGCCGTGACGAGGGCGGCCCGGTGGCGTACCGGGATTGAGCGACCGATCCAGGCGGGTATCTCCCTTTCGGCACATCCATCGAAGTCCCGTCCTGTGCCGGGGTGTTGGTGCGCGGATGTGCTGCACATGACTGCTTCTGTGCGCCCTTGTGAAGGGCGCTGTCTCCAGGTCATCTTGGTCAAAGCTGAGAACGGGGAAGTGGTGTCCGCTCAGCGATCCAACGCACGGCTTGCGTTACTGCTTGAGGAGGCGGATTGGAACGCGACTCAGCTCGCCCACGCCGTGTCCTCGGTCGGGTCCGAGCACGGTCACGATTTGACCGTGAACCGCTCGACAGCGACGCGCTGGCTTGCGGGCACCCATCCTCGTCCCCCCGCGCCTGCCTACATTCTGGAGGCGCTGTCCCGGCGCCTGGGCAGACCCCTGGCCGCCGCTGCCGCCGGTCTGACCCTGGCCCCTGCCCGCATACCGGACTGGTCCTGGGAGGCAGACCCCGTGCACCATCTGGCCAAACTCACCGACAGCCAACTGGACCCCAGCCGGGGAAAGCTCCTGGGCGCGGATGTCTACAGCCTCGCCGCACTGGCGGTCCCGAACTGGGAGGACCTTCTCGCGCGGACCACGGCCCGCCGCGCCGGCGTCCTGGCCGGACGCCGCGTGGGCCGCGCGGAAGTCGAGGCACTGAAGAGCATGACCGTCTTCTTCGCAGCCTCGACCGGGGCCTTCGGCGGCGGGCACGCCCGCACCGCACTCACCGCCTACCTCGCCGACGACGTCACCCCCTGGCTCCTCGCAGGCGCCGGCGAACACGTGCACAGACAGCTCCTCACACACGCGGCACAGCTCACCATCCTCCTGGGCAACATGTGCGCCGACGACGGCACCGACGCCCTGGCCCAGCACTACCACCGCACAGCCGCCCACCTCGCAGCCGAAGCCGAAGACCCGCACACCTTCACCATCGCCCTCAGGGCACTCGCCTCCCACGCACTCGAACTCGGACACCAGCAGCCCTCACTCACCCTCACCGAACAGGCCGCCGACACCGCGACCCGCCACTCCTCGCCCCTGACCCAGTCCTTCACCCAGACCCAACTGGCCCTGGCCCACGCACGGGCCGAGGACCGCCCCCGCGCACTCCTCGCACTGCAGAACGCGGAAGTCCTCCACAGCCGCGCGGACCAGAACGTATCCGACCCCTTCGACAGCTACCCGACCGCAGCCCTGCACTACCAGCGGGCCCGCACACTGACGGCGCTCAGGGAGCACCAGGCGGCCGACCGGGCCTTCCACGCCTCTCTGCGCGCCCGCGCGCCGCAGGCACGCCGGGCCAGAGCACTGACCACAGCACTCCTGGCCGAATCACAGCTCCTCCAGGGAAACCTCGAAGAATCCCTCACCTCCTGGAAACGGTTCCTCACCGACTACCCAGGACTGCGATCGGCCCGCGCCACCACCGCCCTCACCACCATGCGCCAGGCACTGCGCCCCTACAGCGCCCATCCCGACGTAGCCCTCCTCACAGAGGAAGCCGCATCCCTGTGACACCACAACCCCCACCCGCCTCATACGCAGGCACGCAAACACACGACACGTCGGCAACACCGGACGGCGACGTGTGCAGACATGCCGGCGGCTCACCGTCGGGCACCCCCGGAACCCCTGGAGCGCCCCGACCGCCAGGCAACCCACGAGGTCGGCAGCCGACGCAGACCGACGGCACGCCGCCAGACGCCCGGGCCTGCCCGCCGGTCGCCGCGAGACACCCCGGATGTCTTGGGCCGGTTCACCGGACTCAGGGCAAATGGATCATCCATGACTGATACTTAGCCCCGCACCCGCCGCAATCTCGCGCACAGACGGCGAACGAGGCAGGTGTTCACCCGCAGAATCGTTCCGCACCGCCGCGTCCGGCCCCGTGCCGCGCGGCGGTCTCGCGACGGCCCGTGGTCAGGACCGAGGCGTACAGGACCGAGGCGTAGCAGACGAGAACCCGCACCGTGCCGCGCGGTCGCGGCATGGTGCGGGCCTCGTTCCGACCGGGTCCCGTATCGCTACGCGGTCGGGTCC
>NZ_JBSGUP010000102.1:0-17348 GCF_053607985.1 Streptomyces sp. NPDC055078 | reverse complement strand
CCTGGGCATCATCGCGCTACCGCCGAATCTCTTTGCTCCCCACACGTCCATCCCGGTGCACATCTGGATGCTCGCCCGCGACAAGTCCCGCCGCCTGCCAATCGGCCATGCGAATGACGTCCTCTTCATCGATGCCAGCCGTCTCGGCACGCAGATGCCTCGGCGACCGCGCACCTTGACCGCAGAAGAGGTGGGGCTCATCAGCAGTCAGCTTCACACCTGGCAGCGGTCCCCTCAAGCAACGGCTCATGAACCAGGATTTTCCCGTTCGGTCACCCACGAAGAAATCCTTATGCGCGACGGCAGCCTCGACCCTCGGCTGTACGTCTACGCCGAACGGGAGCAACCGGCGACGGCACTGGACATGAGCCGCACGCTCGATGAGTTGGATCGGCGTGGCTTGGCCACATCCGAATCAAGCGTCGGCGTCCGGAAGAGCTTCACCACGTGTCAGCGGTTGGCCCGCAGCGGGATCGAACATCCGCGAGTGCCGCTCCGGGACATCGTGAGTGGCGCCACAACGGACCTGTTCGAGGACTCAATGCCGGGTCTGCTCCTCGCCGGTCCTTCGGGAAGCCTCATCCGTGCCGAGGACTACGTGGCCGCAGGTGTGCCCGTCGTGATGCCCAAGGACCTCACTGGCAACGGCTTCAGTGAGGCGAACATCCGATCTATCACCGAACAGCACGCGGAAGGGCTGGATCGCTTTCGCCTCCGCCGTGGTGACGTGGTGCTGGCACGCCGTGGAGAGCTGGGGCGATGTGCTGTCGTCCATGAGGAGCAGCACGGCTGGGTCTGCGGAACCGGCTGCTTCATACTTCGTCCTCCCGCCGAGCTCGACGCCGACTATTTCGCGGCGTTTCTCCGCAGTCCGGAAGCACGCGAGTGGCTTGAAGCTCACTCCACGGGGAGTATGACCATGAAGACCATCTCTCTCAACGTATTGGGGGAGTTGCCGGTCGCACTGCCTGATCTCGGGACACAGCAGGTCATCGCCGACGCGATGACGCGGCTGGACGAACACGAGCGACTGTTGCGAGAGCAGCTCGCGCTAACGCAGAAGATCCGCAGTGGCACACTGAAGTGAACCCTGCCGACTTCATAGATCAGCACTCGAGCATCGAGGGCTTTCCAAGCTGGGACCATGAACTGTCAGTGGCATAGTCCAGCATGAGGAGTCCAACCACACCGACCCGGGGGATTCCATGACCAGTGACGAGGCGCGTTCCGGGCTCCCCATCGCATTCCTGCATGTGATCGCCGCGGAGGCCGCCCCGGACTCTCCTCCCATCCGCATGGCGGCAGAAAGGGCGCGGGAGTTGCCTGCAGGCAACGACCGCGACGACCTCCTGCTGGCGCTGCTGCTTGGTGCCCTCAGCGACTCGGCTCCCGAGTGGATGCTCCAGACCGCTGTGGACAGCGACTTGCAGAAAGAGAGCCCGTCGTACCTGGGCCCTTCAATGCGTCTGGCTGCTGCGGCGCTCGCCCAACCCTCCTGCACGAACGCGCTCCGCGAGGAAACGCTGAGGCGCTGCTCCGTGCCGCAGCTCGGCGTCCTCGGCCGCGAACGATGTGGCGAGGCGCTTGCTCAGGCGATCGTGGCCGAGCTCCGGGGTCGTGGGCCTCACGGGCAGCCCATGACGCCGGAGCTCCTGGCGGAGCCTACTGCCGCACAACTGATCCTTCGTGAGGCCGAGTTGCACGATGCCGTGTTCTTCGCCGCATTGGACCTGCTCCCGGAGCGTCCGCGTCCCAGCCAGGTCGGCCGGTCCGAAGCGGACGGCGTTACGGCGTGGTTCGACGCGTATATGGCTGCCAGAGGCGCTTGGGAGACCATGTGGGAGCACCTGGTAACGCGTCACACGCGTCGCCACCGGCAACTGGTCCAGTGGGCCGAAGACGGCATCACCGGCCACATCGTCCGGAGGCATCTACTCGGCACCGTTCCGTGGGACGTCGAGCCTTCCCTGCTGGAGGAGATCGCCGACGATGACCTGACGGGATTTGCCACCAGCAAGTTGATCACGGGGATGAGCCGGCTGGTGAGGGACGGCGTGGCCGAGCAGGAGGTGCGCTCCCGTCTCGCCGACGAATTCGACGCGCTGGGATCCAAGAACCGTCAACGCGTCGAAAGCGTCTTCGACGGCTTCACCGATGATCTGGACCACGGTCTGCGTGCCGCTGTCTCCTGGGTTGAAGCCGCAGCGGACGGCACCTGGCGGTACATCCTGGCCCCTTCTGAAGCGAAGCCTCGTTACGGCGAACCGCATACCTGGCTCGCGTCGGACGAGTTGCTCGCCTCGCTCGGCCAACGCTTCGCGGCCACAGCGGTCAAAGCCCTGTGGCTATGGGAGCCCGAGTCGGAGCCGAGCCGCCCCACCCCTCGGGACCTGCGCTGGGTGCACGCCATGCTGCTGCACCTTCCGCACGTATCAGAGGAGGTCAAAGATCAAGCACGTGCAGTGGTTCGCCACATCCGTCCGCGCTCCCGCAGCCGGTGGGAGCACCACGACTTCGCCAAGCAACGTGACGATGAACAGCTCACCGAGATACGCGCCGCCATCGAACGGATACTGGGCGATCCCGCCACGGCAGCACGCAGGTCGGCACTCGGGGACCCCGAGCAGGTCACCGTGGCCGACTTGAGCCGCGCTTCCGAAGAAGTGTTGCTCGATTACCTGGACCGCCACGCAGGCAATGACACCCTTGTCGAGAAGGCCATGCTCTCCTTCGCCTCGCACGCGTACCGGCCGAAGCTCTCCTTCTCGGACGTCTTGGCACGACACTCCGCACCGGAGGCGGCGCTACCTCGGATCACCACAAACCTGCGCAGACATCTTGGCGGAGGGCCCCATCTCCGGGAGACATGGGCCCGGCAGGTGCTGGCGTTGCAGGACTGCACACCGGAACTCATACGCGCCCTTCCCGCATGGACGGTCCTCACGGTCGGGGGTGACCGGTACAGAAGTGCCCACAAGGCCGTCGCCGCGGTCGTGCTGTCCGCGCTCGGCGACAACGACGAAGCGTGGTCCCGCTTCGCCAGCAGTCCGGCCTCATACGCCGGCCCCACTGCCTGGCTTCGGCTCGGTGACGTCCTCGATGCCTCTGTACAGGGCACAGCGTGGCCGAAGCCGCCGAGCGCCAAATAGGCCGGTCGACCTATGTCGTGCAAACTTGCTCACGCAATGCAGCGCGCAGCCTCCGCCACCACACCGCCGTGCCGCCGCCTGGGAGAAATCTGGGAGATGATCTTCCACCAAAAACCCGCCCAGGCCACGCGAGACCACTCAACCCCGACCCCCTGACCAGGGAAGATTCTCATCCGGCCCGGTAGCGATCCTGATCGATCCTCATTCGGGACGAAGAGGTCGTGGGTTCAGATCCCGCCACCCCGACGACTGAGACAGCAGGTCAGGGGCCTGATCCTCACTGAGGATCAGGCCCGGCTGCTCTCGCGCGCCCCGCCGGGCGAAGGTCTCCGCCGGCGCTCCGGTACCGGGGGGCGCCGACGGGTGAACAGCCCGAACCGGCCACGACCCGACCATCCTCGCCCACTGTGACTGCCCTGCTACCCACGGGTATCACATTGCTCAGGCAGCCCATTGACCGGCCAGAACCACAACCGCCGCGTCGGTGTGCCCCGGCGTTCCGGGGGTAGCTTGGTGATGAAGGTCCCCAAAGGAGGGCAATCCGATGCCGTGGTTCGTATGGCTGCTCGCCGCGGCGGCGCTGGGCGTCGCGGAGTTCCTCACCTTGACACTGGTCTTCGGGCTGCTGGCGGGGGCCGCGCTGGTCGCCGCCGTTGTCGCCGGTGTGGGCATCGGCCTTCTTGGTCAGCTCGTGGCCCTCGCCGCGGCGGCGGCAGCGGGTTTCCTCATCGTCCGTCCTGTCGCGCTGCGGCATATGTCACAGCAGCCCATCACACGCGAAGGCAGTGACGCGCTGATCGGCAAGCGGGCCGAGGTCATACAGGAGGTCACCGCGAACCGCGGCCTGATCAAACTCTCCGGCGAGGAGTGGTCCGCCCGCGCGCTCGACGAGACCCTGGTGATCCCGGTGGGAGCGCAGGTGGATGTCATGGAGATCCAGGGCGCGACAGCCATCGTCTATCCCCTCGCGCTCCTTCCATGAACGTCTGAACACCCACCTTTGGAGGCGCTGTGGATCCAGTTGTCATCACCCTTCTTGTGGCGGCCATCGTTGTCGTATTCCTTGTGTCTTCCTCGGTGCGGATCGTCCCGCAGGCACGCCGCTACAACATCGAGCGGTTCGGGCGGTATCGCCGGACGTTGCAACCCGGCCTGAATCTCGTCCTGCCGGTGGCGGACCGTATCAACTCCAAACTCGACGTGCGCGAGCAGGTCTATTCGTCCGACCCCAAGCCGGTGATCACCGAGGACAACCTCGTGGTGAATATCGACACCGTGCTCTACTACCAGGTCACCGACCCTCGGGCGGCGGCCTACGAGGTCGCCGACTATCTCCAGGCGATCGATCAGCTCACCGTGACCACGCTGCGGAACGTCATCGGCAGTTTGGACCTGGAGGGCACCCTCACCTCGCGTGAGGAGATCAACGCCCGGCTCCGCGCCGTACTCGACGACGCCACCGGCAAGTGGGGCATCCGGGTCAACCGCGTCGAGATCAAGGCCATCGATCCCCCGCACACCATCAAGGAAGCGATGGAGAAGCAGATGCGGGCCGAGCGCGACAAGCGCGCGGCCATCCTGCACGCCGAAGGGGAGCGGCAAGCCAAGATCCTCACCGCGGAAGGCACGAAGCAGAAGGACATCCTGGAGGCACAGGGCACGCAGCAGGCCATGATCCTGCGAGCGGACGGCGAGGCGAAATCGGTGGAGCTGGTGTTCCAGGCCGTCCATCGCAACAACGCCGACCCGAAGGTCCTGGCCTACAAGTACCTTGAGACGCTCCCGCACTTGGCGAGCAGCGACAACAACACGTTCTGGGTGATCCCGGGAGAGCTGACCGAGGCGGTTCGGACCGTCACCACCGCGTTCGGTGACCAGTCCAAGGCGGGTTCTCCCGGACCCGCGCAACCGGAGGAAGCAGCCACCGCCGACGCCGACATCGCGGACGACGACCGGCCCGCGGCGCTCAGCGCGGGCCCGACGGTCTCGATCGACGTCGCCAGGGCTACCGACGAGGCCGAGAAGCAGGCCGCCGCCGCCGTGAAAGACGCCAAGGCGGAGGCCAGAGCCGCGACGTCGTCCCAGTCCCCGGTGCCACCCCGGGAGCAGGCGTCCGACGATTGAGCCGCCCTGGCCGCCCTCGGCTGCCCCTCTCACCTGGCCTTGGTTGTCCCTTGGCTGTCCGCGGCCCTTGGCTCTGGCCCCTGGCTGTCCGTGGCCCTTGCGGTAGAGGGCTGGGCCCATGGCCGCGGCGAGGCGCACGGCGGATCGTGAGCGTCGTGGCATGACCCGGGCGAACAGCTAGGGCGTGCCGATGGTGTCGAGGTGATCGCGCAGCAGGGTCCTGATCTCTTCGGTGCCGCCTGAGGCCGGCAAGGGCGACGGGGTGTCCTCGCCATTGGCCATGGCGAGACTGCTGGCGAAGCGTACGAGGTGTGGTGCGGGGGCGAAGGAGTCCCGAAGCCATACGGCGAAGACGGCGGCTTGGTCGGCGGATACATCGGTGAGGGTGATGTAGGCGTAGTCGGGCCGGGGCATCGCCGCCGTTCCGTCCACCCATACGTCCGGGGCCAGCTCGACCTCGAAATCGAGGACGGTCATGTGGTGGATTCCGGATTTCCGGTATTCCACGGTGGGTTCGGGAAAAGCCTGCCGCAAGGCCCTCTCCAGGGACTCAAGGGTGGCATGCCAGGCTCCGCCGTCCTCCTCGGGTGGGTAGAAGGCGAAGTTGGTCCGGAGGTTCCGTGCAGCGGTCACTGTCTAAAAGTCCTCGGTCTCAGGGTACGTATCGCGTCGAGCCGGGCGTGCCCGTCATGGCCATCATGGACTGCCAGTAGGCGGCGTTGCCCCGTCCGTTCGTCACGATCTCCAGGCCCCGGATCTCGCTGTTCGCGGGATTGGCCATGGCCTGTTTGTAGCGAACGAGTTCCTTCTCGTCGCCGCCGTACATGGCGTCGACGACGGGGTCCCAGGCGATCTCTCCCCTGCTGTTCAGTTTGACGGGCTTGGTGAGCGCGTCATCGACGCGGTCGAGAGAGCGGAAGCTCTTCTTCTTGCAGTCCGGGTCCCGCACATGCTTCGCCTCGATGAGGTGTCCGTCGACCGGGCGGATGCCGTCCACCATCAGCCCTCTCTTCTTCCCTGCGAGGGGCACCTCCCGCTCGGGATACCCGGCGATACGGAGTTGGTACGCGTTGTCCGGATCATGTGGACCGCCACCGCCCGCCAGCCCGCCCCGGTTGAGGGAGTTCATCCAGGTACGGAACTGTTGCTGTTCGGCCGCGGTGAGCAGGCGCGTCGTGCCCGGTGCCGGTGGAATGGGGTCCGCGACGGGGATGCCCGGATCGACGGGATTGACCAGGGGCAGGAGGGCTGGTGCCTGCCCTCGGTACGACGCGAGCGTGAACGGCACCGGGACGGGTACGCGGATCAGCGGAGGGAGGAAGGGCATCGCGGGGCCGCGCGGGTCGTCCGCACCCTGAGGAAGCTTTACGCGGGCTTCCGACGCGTTCAGCGCGTGGGCGACGTCGCCGAGCCGGTGGATCCACGGGTCCTCAAGGACAGCGCTGTGCAGACCGCCGTCGTATCCGTTCCCGCCGAACATCGGCTGGTCCCAGGGCATGTCGATCGCGAACAGATCCATCCTGTGCTGAGAGATCTTCTTCGTGGCGGCTTCCACGTGGTCCGCGTACCGGTCGCACGCCTTGGCCAGCTGGCCGCAGGCCGCCACCAGGTTCACCACGAGCGGCTCGTCCTGCTGGGCCCGGTCCGAAGGGCATACGGTCCCCACACAGTTCTTGAAGTACGTCCGGAAGGAGTCCGCCGCCTCACCCGAGTGGGCCTTGTCCGCTGTCGACGCGTACGTCTGAGCGTCTTCGAGGAAGCGCCGCATCAGCGTCCCGGCATGCCGCCATGAGCCGGCCACGTCTCGCAGCTTCTCCGGCGAGCCCCGGAAACGATCGCTCCCGCCACCGGGAGCGTACTGGTCGTACCACGCCGTATCGCCCACCACTTCGGGCAGTTCCCGGCCCAGTCCCAGGTAGTTCTCCGGGCAGTCCTCACCCGGGTCGCCCATGCCGGCCGTCAGGTCGACCTGTTTGCCGAGGAGGGACGCGACGATGCGGCTCTCCTGCGCCATGAACTCACGCGCGTTGCGCATCAAGCCCCGGCCGGACTCACCCAGTACGTACGAGCTGAAACCCATCTGATCGAGCGTGGCCGCCGCCGCGGACTTGTACACCTTCGCGAAGTCCCGCCCCGCGTCGTCGTCACCGGCCATCCCGTGCTGCCGGTCCAGCTCATGGGAGAGCGCTATCGCGGTGTCGCGGGCGCCTCTCATGACATCGGTCGCCAGTCCCATGGCGCTACGGATCATGCCGTCGGCGATCAGTTTCACATCAGGCGCCAGCCCGCCGCTCATGAGCGTCCCCTCCCGTTCACCGGCTCTCCAAGCATCAGCCTTCCCCGGCCACCCAGCCGTTCTATCCCACCGTCGGTCGCGTGTGCGAGGGAGTTCACGGTGTGATGTGGCCCGCCTGCCCTGCCCTGCCCCGTCCTGTCCTGCCCTGCCCTGCCTTGTCCTGTCCTGGCGTTGCGTCAGTGCGTGGGCGCTGCCGGATCGTTGCCGCCGCCGAGTGCTGTTGCGCGGTCCTGCCCGGCCCAGCCGTCGGGCGTACGCCAGAGGACGTGGACTCCGAACACCGCGTGGACGGTGTCCGCCGTCCAGTCGTCGGAAGGGGGTTCGGGCAGGACGACGTAGAGCCGGTCGGCGGGTCGTGGCAGGGTGTGGTTGATCTCCAGCAGCCGGGTCGCTCCGGTGCGGGCGGCTGCGTACGTCGTATGGCCGGAGCCGAGGACTTCGTAGAGGAACAGGCCGGCGCGGCCGACGAGGCTGACGTCGGTCACGGGCGAGTCGGATGGCCGCAGCCCCGCCCTGAACAGGGCCGCCTTCAGCTCGTACCGAACCGCCTCATGTGTGTTGCAGCGGCGGTCGGCCTCGGATGCGACGGTCAGCTCCTGCAACAGGGCCTGGTTCGGGGCGGTGCGCTGGGCGGTGGTCGCGGTGTCGTTCATGAACTCGGTGTCCTTGAGGTCGGGCTGTGCCTGGGGCTCTGTATCCGGGGCGGCGCCGGGCTCTCCGGCTGTCTCGGCAGCGGGCGGGGAGGGCGTTTCGGCGCTGGAGGGCCCAGCAGCGGTGGAGGGCGTGCCGGTCACCTCGTCGTCGCCCACGAGGGCCGCCGGCAGGGGTGAGGTGTGGAGGACGGTCAGGGTCTGGGTGCTGCGGGTCAGTACCACGTACAGCAGGCGCGGGCCCGCGGGCCCCCGGTCGGCGATGGTGGTCGGGTCCAGGACCAGGACATGGTCGAACTCCATGCCCTTGGCCTGAGCCGCGGACAGTACGGCGACGGCTCCCCGCCGCTCCGGGGTCATACCCTCCGCACGGTCCAGCCGCTGACGGACCTCCTGGAGCCAGGGGGAGTCGTCGGGCACGATGACGGCGACCGATCGCAGGGTCCGGCCGTCCTCCGTACCGACAAGTCGGCCCACCCGGGCCATGGTCGCGTCCAGCAGTTCCCCCGGCGTCGTCGGAACGAGCCGTACCGCTTCCCCGGCGGACCGCCGGACCGCGATCGGATACGGAAGCGCGGGCGCGACGGCCCTGGCCAGGGGAGCCACGAACTCCATGATCTGGGCGGGTACCCGGTAGCTGGTGTTCAGCTCCGCCACCCGCCAGTCGCCCGATCCGGAGAGGAGCCTGCCCAAGCGGCCCCAGGCGGCGTAAGTGTGCGGCCCCGTGGCCTGTGCCAGATCGCCGAGTACGGTCATCGAGCCGGTCGGACAGCGCCTGCGCAGGGATCTCGCCTGCATCGGCGTCAGGTCCTGGGCCTCGTCGACGACGATGTGCCGATACCGCTGCGGGGTCTCGCCCGCGATCAGGAAGCGCAGCTCCTCCAGACACACCAGGTCGTCCAGGGTCCATGCCTCGTCCGCGGCGCTCTCGGCCTTCGGCCGGTGCAGGGCCGCCTGTTCACGGTCGCCCAGCACTCCCGCCGCGCACTCCCTCAGCTTCTCGGGCGAGTTGAGCAGGCTCCGGAGCGCTTCCTCCGGGCTCAGCGCCGGCCAGGTCCGGTCGACCAGCGCCACAACCTGCCGGTTGCGCTCCAGATCGCGGCGCACCGTGGTGTCGCGGCTGCGCCGCGGCGCCAGTTGAACCAGCGCGCTCAGCAGACGGTCGACCAGCAGGGTCCGGAACCTGTCCCGTCGGGTGCGGTAGGCCCCACTGCCTTCGCGGGCCTCGCGGAGAAGGCCCAGTACCTCCGAGCGCGGCAGCCTCAGCGACGTACTGCCGACGGCGACGGCGAAGGACGGCTCATCCTGGTCGTGCGAGGGAGCGGTGGTGAGGGAGTCCAGCGCTTCCGGCCTGCACTCGGTCTCCACGCGCCCGCGCAGGACGGTCGCCATCCGGTCGTCGGACTTGATCAGCCGGGTCTTCGTGGAGTCCGTGCCCCGGACGTCGCCCTGCCAGAGGCGGGAGAGCTGAACAGCGTTGACGTTACGGGTGCCGAGAGTGGGCAGCACCCGCCCCACGTACTCCAGGAAACTCTGGTGCGGCCCCACCACGAGGATGTCCTGCGCGCGGAAGTGGTCGTTGTTGACGAGCCATGTCACACGGTGGAGGCCGACGGCGGACTTTCCGGTGCCCGGGCCGCCCTGGATGACGAGCACATCGGCCGGGGAGTCGGTGACCAGCGCCATCTGGTCCCGGCGGATCGTCTCGACGATGTCCCGCATCCGCCCGCTGCGGGAGCGGTGGAGTTCGCGGAGCAGGAACTCGTCGACCTGTTGCGGCTTCCTCCGCCGCCGGCCGGTGCCATCCCTGGGGGACGGGACGGCGCCGGGGGTGGTGTCCTCGGTGCCGGGGGTGGTGTCCTCGGTGGCGGTGGACTCGGGGTCGGCGGCAGGGGGCTCCGGGGTGGGGACGGCGGAGTCGGCGGGGTCCGGCGCGTCGGTACGGGCCGGCGCGTCGTCGGGGTCCGGCATGTCGATGGGCCGCGACATGTCGTCGAGTTCCCGGGCGTCGTCGGCGTCCCGGGCGTCCTCGGCAGCCGTACGAGGCGAGATTACGGTCCGGTCCCCCGTACGAGGTACCGAAGCACTGCCGCTGCGGTCGGCGCGGGCGGCGGGATCAGCGAGGGCGGCGGGATCGGCGGGGATGTCACCGGCGGGGAGCAGCGCCGGGCGGGCCGGAGTGATCTCATCGAGGTAGTCCTCGACCAGGCGCTCCGTGCAGCGCAACTGCCGTCGCAGCAGGACCTCTCCGGGTGATTCCGGGCGGGCGTTGTGCCACTTCCGGGCCACCGGGGCCGTCCAGAGGACCACCACCTGGTCCCTGGTCCTGACATCGGACACGCTGCGCCGCCCGATGTAGAACGTCTCCGACTCCGCCTCTCCCGGTTCCCGGACATCGACCCTGCTGACGACCAGGGCCTCCCCGTCCAGGCCGCCGTACTCCTCGGCCTTGGCCTCGGCCTCCTTACGGGCCGCGATGCCGTCCTTGCCGCTCGCTGACGCCGTGGCGGGTGAATGCTCGGTCATCTCCGCGAGGCGTGCCTCGTAGCAGTCGTAGGCGTGGTCAACGGCCTGCTGCTCCTCGGCGACGATTGCTTCCCGCGATGTCGTGCTCACGTGTATCCCCTCCAGACAGCGCATCGGCGCTGCGGCGGGCCGATGCCCGCGCCCCGGGTCACAGGACTAGCAGAAATCATCGGGTAAAGGGTGATCAATCACTCAACAGACCGATAACCAGGTGGACTTCCGAAGGACAGAGACACATCAGGTCGGCCAGGAGGCCCGCTCAGGGCTCGGGCGTCGGCCCTCAGGCGTCCCGCCCCCGCAGCCGCCACCCCGCGACCACCAGCAGGACCAGCGTGTACCCGGCGACCAGGGCGAGGGAGGGCCAGGCGCCGAGGGTGCCGACGGTCGCCGGGGTGGCGTCCGAGGTCTGGGTGAGTTTTTCGAGGGCGGCGGTGGGGGTGGCGCCGGACACCCAGGGCTGGAGGTCGCCGAGGAGGGGGCCGAAGAGGGACGGCAGCAGCAGGAGGGCGACGACCGCGACGACCGCGCCCGCGGAGTGGCGCAGCAGCGTGCCGATGGCGAGGCCGAGCGCGCCGACGACGGCGAAGAGGGCGGCGATGCCGAGGAGGGCGGGCATCGGGGCGCCCTGGTCGTATCGGTCGGAGAGGATCGCGTCGCCGAGCAGATAGGCGGCGGTGCAGGAGATCAGGGAGAGGGTGAAGAGAAGGACGGCCAGAAGGGCGGCCTTCGCGGTCAGGACGCGGGCGCGGCGGGGGACGGCGGCGAGGGTGGTGGTGACGGTGCCGCTGGAGTACTCGCCGCAGACGGTCAGCGCACCGACGACGCCCGCGACCATCAGGGAGAGGACGCCCAGGGTGAGACTGCCGCCGAGGACGGTGTCATCGGGCCGGAGGCTGCCGCTGAGAGCCACGAAGACCGCGCCGAGGACGGTCAGGGCACCCATCGCGGTGCTGGTCCACACCGTGGACCGCAGGCTGGTGAACTTCGTCCACTCGAAGGCGAGCGCGTGCCGGAATCCGGGCACGGTCGGGTACGTACGCGTCGGGTTCACTTGACCTGCTCCTTCGCCGGGTCGGTGGCGGTCGCGGTGTCGGGGGCGGTGGCGGTCCCGGTGTCGGAGGCGGGGGCTCCGGATCGGGCGGCGGCTGTGTCACCGGGGGCACTGCCTTGGTCGTCGGGTACGGGGCCGGGGCCCCCGCCCTGGTCGCCGGCCGAGGTGCCGCCGGGAGCCCAGCCCTCGTCGGCCACCGCATCCGTACCCGCATCCGTATCCGTATCCGTACTCGTACCCCCGCGGTATTCGACCGAGGAGCGGGTCATATCCGTATAGACATCCTCCAAGGAGGAGAAGACCGGGGTCAGTTCGTGCACGGCGAGACGGTGTACGCGGGCGATTTCGCCGATATCCGCCGGGCGCAGGCCGGTGACCCGCCAGCCGCCGCGGGCGTCGAGCCGTACGGAGGCTCCCGCGTCCTGCAACAGGGCACGCATCCGGAGCCGCTCCGCGTCGGGGGTTCGCACCAGGGTGCTGCCCTGGGAGTTGGTCTCGATGAAGTCCCGCATATCGGTGTCCGCGAGGAGCCGGCCGCGGCCGATGACGATCAGATGGTCGGCGGTCAGTTCCATCTCGCTCATCAGATGGCTGGAGAGGAAGACGGTATGGCCCTGCTCGGCACGGGACTTGAGCAGTTCGCGGATCCAGCGGATGCCTTCGGTGTCCAGGCCGTTGACCGGTTCGTCCAGGACCAGCACCGCCGGGTCGCCGAGCAGCGCCGTCGCGATGCCCAGCCGCTGGCCCATGCCCAGGGACAGCCCCTTGGCACGCCGGTCGGCGACCTGGGCGATGCCGGTCATCTCCAGTACCTCGTCGACCCGGCTGCGGCCGATGGCGTTCGAGCGGGCCAGTCCCAGCAGATGGTGCCGGACGGTCCGCCCGCCGTGCACGGCCTTGGCGTCGAGGAGCGATCCGGCCGCCCGCAGAGGGGCGGGGAGGCGGTCGTAGCGCCTGCCGCCCACGGTGACCGTGCCCGCCGTGGGGGTGTCCAGGCCGAGGATCATGCGCATGGTGGTGGATTTGCCGGCGCCGTTGGGGCCGAGGAAGCCGGTCACCAAGCCGGGCCGGACGGTGAAGGACAGCCGGTCGACGGCGGTGTTGTCCCCGTATCGCTTGGTCAGTTCGCGTGCTTCGATCATGCCGTCGACGCTAGGGAGGCGGGCCTGCCCGGACATCTGCCCACGGGAGTCGGCTGCTACTCCGGTGGGAGTACGTGGGAGTACGTGGGGGCAGGGCGCGAGGGGGCGTACGGATGTGTGCTGGGGTGTGCGGATGCGGTTCCGGTGCGTGCGGATGCGTACAGGCGCCTACGACGGCATACACGGGCGCCGGGCGCGGACCAGGGCGTACGGGAGCAGTCGGCGGCGGACCAGGGCGTACGGGAGCGGTCAGCGCTCCCCCGCGCGCACCAGACCCGTCTCGTACGCGAGAACCACCAACTGTGCCCTGTCCCGCGCGCCCACCTTGGTCATCGCCCTGCTGACGTGCGTCTTCGCCGTGAGCGGGCTCATGAACAGCCGGGTGCCGATCTCGTCGTTGGACAGTCCGCGCCCGACCAGGGCCAGGACTTCCCGCTCCCGGCCGGTCAGCGCTTCGAGCCGTTCGGCCGCCTCGGCCTCCGGGCCCTTGAGGCGGGCGAACTCCTCGATGACCCGGCGGGTGACGGCGGGCGCGAGCAGGCTCTGTCCGGCGGCGACCGTACGGATCGCGGCGCGCAGATCGTCCGGTTCGGTGTCCTTGAGGAGGAAGCCGGCGGCCCCGGCGCGCAGGGCCTCGAAGACGTACTCATCGGCGTCGAAGGTCGTCAGAACCAGGACCCGGACGGCGTCCAGTGCCCGGTCGGCGACGATCCGCCGGGTGGCCTGGAGTCCGTCGGTCCCCGGCATCCGGATGTCCATCAGGACGACATCGGGCCGGGTCGTACGGGTGAGGCCGACCGCGTCGAGGCCGTCGGCCGCCTCGGCGACCACCACCAGATCGTCGGTGAGGTCGAGAAGGGCGCGGAAACCCGCCCGTACCACCGTCTGGTCGTCCGCGAGCAGCACCCTGATCATGTCGCTCCCCCGTCGATGGTCCGGGCCTCCGCAGACCGCGCCCCGGTCACCACATGAACAACCTGCACACATCGCACCGAGGTCACCCCATGAACAACCGCCACACACCACACCCCGGTCACACCGCTCCCCCGCCCACCGGCAGCACCGCCCGTACGCACCAGCCGCCGCCCGGTGCCGGGCCCGCCGCGACGCTGCCGCCCACGGCGGCGGCCCGCTCCCGCATGCCGATCAGTCCGTAACCGTCGTCGTCGGCCCCGGGGGACGGTACGGGGACGCGGCCGTCGTCGGTGATCTCGATGTCGAGGCGGTCGCCGGTCAGCGCTACGGAGACCGCCGCGTGGCGGGCGGCATCCGCGTGCTTGATCACGTTGGTCAGCGCCTCCTGGACGATGCGGTACGCGGCCAATTCCACCAGTTGTGGCAGTTCCCGGCCACCGGTGTCCGTACGCAGGGACACGCGCAGTCCCGTGCCCTCGACCCGCTCGGCCAACTCGCCGAGCTGGCGCAGCCGGGGAGCCGGAGCGGTCGGTTCCCGCTCGTCGCGGTGGCCGCGCAGTACACCCACGGTGGCGCGCAACTCCCCCACGGCGTCCCTGCCGGACGTACGCACCTGGCGCATGGCCTCGCGGGCCAGCTCCGGTCTGGTGTCCAGCGCGTCGAGGGCGAGACCGGCCTGTACGGTCATCGCCGAGACCGTGTGCGCGACCACATCGTGCAGCTCCCGGGCGATCCGCACCCGCTCCTCCTGCACCTTGCGCCCCGCCTCGCGCTCCCTCTCCGCCTCGGCGCGGGCGGCCCGGTCCGCGTACTCGGCCATCAGCTCCCGCTGCCCGCGTACCACTTCACCGAGCAGCAGCGGAACGAGCGGCCACAGCATCTCCAGTATGGGGGCGCCCCTCGGCTGGACCACATCGATGCCCGCGGCCGTCGAGACCGCCCCCGAGGCGAGCGAGGCGATCACGCCCGTACGGATGGTCCGCCGCCGGCCGCCCCGTACCGCGACCGCGTACAGCGCGGCCATCACCGGCAGATTCAGCAGCTCACCGATGTGTCCGTACAGCGCCCAGCCCGCGCACGCGGCGCCCGTGACGACCGCCACCGCGACCGGCCGTCGGCTGCGGAACAGCAGCGCGGCGATCGACACGGCGTACAGCAGCCAGGTCACCGCGTCCGCCTGCCGGTACCCCGGATTGTTGACGGCGACGTCCGACCCGGTGAGCAGCGCGACGATCACGGCCACGACCAGGTCCGCGAGCGTCAGCGGCAGGGGCCGGGGGATACGGCGCGGCCGGGCGGATGAGGGCACGGGACCCACGGTAGGAGACGGTTGCGGGGGCGGCATACGACAACGGGAGTAGTCCGGTGGAAGCCCTCAGGGACGCCGCGACGCGGACGCGGGTGCGTACGAGCGGGCGAGCGCGACGGCAGGCAGGCAGCGGCTACGGCGCCGGCGGCACGTAGAACGCCGTCGTCCCGCGCACCGCCGCCTCCACCGTCTTCGCCGACGCGCCGGACGCCCGGTACGCGGCTCCCCACAGTTCACTGCTGCGGGTCATGACCTCGCGCGCCTCGTCCGACATCTGCCACGCCTCCGGGTCGTCGATCGCACCGCCCCGCAGATGCAGCCCGAGCCCCAGCACCGGCAGATCCCAGCCCACGCCGACCGCGCCGGGGCCGAACTGGTCCCACATCTCCGGCGGGAAGACCGAGACATGCTCCAGCTCGAACACGGTCCGGCCCTCGCCCTCGGGAGTGAGGCGCACCGCGACCTCGCTGAAGCCGGGGTTCTCGCCGAACAGCCAGCTCACCCGGAGCAGCTTCGGGGGTTCACAGGCCAGGATCTCGCCGCCCGCGTTGCCCTCCAGTTGGTAGTCGCCCCCAAGCCGGAGGTCGCCGCTGACCGGCAGAAACCAGCGGGCGATCCGCTCGGGGTCGGTACAGGCTTCCCAGACGTCGCCCACCGGGGCGTCATAGGTGCGCCGCAGCACGATGGTGCGGGCCTCTTCGCCCGCCACGGGGCGGGTGCCGACCTCGCGGTGGGTGTCATTGATCTGGTCGACGAAGTCGCTCATCACTGCTCCTCTGGCGTTCTGCCGGGTCGGGTACGCCGTGCCCATCGCGCACGGCGTGCGGGTGGTGCACGGCCTGTGGCGGCTCCGCCTCATCGCGGACGCGTGCCTCATCGCGGACGCGCGCCTCATCGCGGACGCGCGCCTCGTCACGTACACGCGCCTCCTCACGGACGCGCGCCTCATCGCGGACGCGCGCCTCATCGCGGACGCGTGCCTCATCGCGGACGCGTGCCTCGTCACGTACACGCGCCTCCTCAGGGACGCGCACCTCGTCGCGTACGCGGCGTTCGCGTCTGCCGCGTGCCAGCTCGGTGCCGAGTGCGTCCAGGCGCTGTTCCCAGAAGCCCCGGAACCGGTCCAGCCACTGGTCGACCTCGCGCAGGGGCGCGGCGTCGACGGTGTAGAGCCGGCGGGTGCCCTGGGCGCGTACGGAGGCGAATCCCGCCTCCCGCAGCACCCGCAGATGCTGCGAGACGGCCGGCTGCGAGATCCCGAACTCCTTCCGGATCACCGCGCTGACCGCGCCCGAGGGCTGCTCGCCCTCGGCGAGCAGCTCCAATATCCGGCGCCGTACCGGATCGCCCAGAACATCGAATGCGTGCACGACCTGCAATGTACGCCTCGCGCTTATATAAGTCAAAACTTAAGCATTCCTTTCCCTGGTCTCGGGAACCGGGGCGGGGGGCCGCTCGTTGGCCCGGTTGGGCACAGCAAACGTCAAGCTAGGCGCGGCCCGCGCCGGATTGCGCAGGGGATTTCCATGGGTGTCAGCCTGTCCAAGGGCGGCAATGTCTCGCTCAGCAAGGAGGCCCCGGGCCTGACTGCGGTTGTCGTGGGCCTGGGCTGGGACGTACGCAGCACCACCGGGACCGACTTCGACCTGGACGCCAGCGCCCTGCTGGTGGACACGAACGGCAAGGTGCTCTCCGACCAGCACTTCGTCTTCTTCAACAACCTCAAGAGCCCGGACAGCTCCGTCGAGCACACCGGTGACAACCTCACCGGTGAGGGCGAAGGCGACGACGAGCAGATCAAGGTGAACCTGGCGGGCGTGCCCGCCGAGGTCGACAAGATCGTGTTCCCGGTCTCGATCCACGAGGGCGAGAGCCGTCAGCAGTCCTTCGGCCAGGTGCGCAACGCGTTCATCCGCGTGGTCAACCAGGCCGGCGGTGCCGAGCTGGCGCGCTACGACCTGAGTGAGGACGCCTCGACGGAGACCGCGATGGTCTTCGGCGAGCTGTACCGCAATGGCGCGGAGTGGAAGTTCCGCGCCGTCGGCCAGGGCTACGCCTCGGGTCTGCGCGGCATCGCGCAGGACTTCGGCGTCAACATCTGAGTCGGCATCTGAGCCGGCCATTGAGCCGGTCCGCGATGACGCCTCGTGCGTGACGCACAGGACGCATGGTCCGAGGGCCTGACC
>NZ_JBSGUP010000101.1:0-17421 GCF_053607985.1 Streptomyces sp. NPDC055078 | reverse complement strand
GAGGGGGCGCGCAGGGGTCGTGTCCGGGACGTAAAGCGGCGCAGCTCGCGCGAAGCGCGGTGAGGAAAGCAGTCCCGGATACGAGCCCCGGAGCGGCCCCGGACGGTGACCGCACAGGGCCCCGAGCCCGGAGCGCCCCCGGACGGTGACCGCACAAGGGCCCCGAGCCCCGGAGCGCCCCCGGGCGGCACTCGCACAAGTTCCCAGGCCCGGAGCGCCCCCAGGCGGCCACCGCACAGCGCCCCGCGCCTCAGCGCAACGCGTCCGCCACCTCGCGCGCCGCGTCCACCACGCGCGGCCCCACCCGCTCCGGGACCGAGTCCGCCAGCATGACCACGCCGACGCTGCCCTCTATCCCGGTCACCCCCACGAGCGCCGCCGCCGCCCCGCTCGCCCCCGCCTCCAGCTCGCCGTGGGTCAGTGTGTACCCGGGTTCGCCCTGGTGCCCCAGGCGCGCGGCCAGGATCGCCTTGCCCGCCGCGCCCCGGTCCAGCGGATGCCGGAATCCGGCCCGGTAGGCCACGTGGTAGTCGGTCCAGGTGGGCTCGACGACGGCGACGGCGAGGGCTTCCGCGCCGTCCACGAGGGTGAGATGGGCGGTCGCGCCTATGTCCTCGGCGAGCGCCCGCAGCGCGGGCATCGCGGCCTCCCGTACCAGCGGGTGCACCTGACGGCCGAGCCGCAGCACACCGAGGCCCACCCTGGCCCGCCCGCCCAGATCACGGCGGACGAGGGCATGCTGCTCAAGGGTGGCGAGCAGCCGGTAGACAACGGTCCGGTTGACGCCGAGTTTGTTGGACAACTCGGTGACGGTGAGCCCGTGGTCGGTGTCGGCGAGCAGCTTGAGGACACGCAGTCCCCGGTCGAGCGTCTGGGAGGTCTCCGCGGTCACGACGCCCTCTCCTTCGGAGTGAGTGACGGCGGACCCTCATGGTGAATCCCGCGGCGCCGGTCCCGTCGGCGCCGCACCCTGGGGCCCGCCGGCAGGCCATGGCACACCGGCTGGACTCCGCGGCGCACTGGCATGCCACGGGGCCTTTTGCATTGCCCGGACAGTAGCGAGGTAGTCCGCTCAGCGGAAGACCTCGTCCAGAATCCGGGCGCGAACGTAAGAAAATCGTGCGATATGCAAGCGATATGGACGGTTTTGACCAGCGTTCGGCTGCCGAAGCCCATTCCTACGCAAGTCGTATGAGAATCCGACCACAGATTCACCGGAAGTGAGCGGCGATTACCGCATCCTCGTCGCCCACTCCTGAACTTTCTTGATCCGCTCCCGGATCTGCCCGGCGGTGGCCTCGGCGCTCGGCGGCCCGCCGCACACCCGCCGCAGCTCGGTGTGGATGACGCCATGGGGCTTGCCGCTCTGGTGGACGTACGCACCGACCATCGTGTTCAGCTGTTTGCGCAGCTCCAGCAGCTCCCGGTGGGAGACGACGGGCCGCCGCTCGGCGGGCAGCTCCAGCAGATCGGCCTCCTCGGCCGGCTTCTTGCGGCTGTGGGCGATCTGCCGGGCCTGCCGCTTCTGGAGGAGGAGCTGCACCTGGTCGGGTTCGAGGAGCCCGGGGATGCCGAGGTAGTCCTGCTCCTCCTCGCTCCCGGGGTGCGCCTGCATGCCGAACTCGGCGCCGTTGTACATGACCCGGTCGAAGACGGCGTCGGACTCCAGCGCCTCGAAGGGCAACTGGTCCCCCATGCCGTCCTCTTCGTCCTGCTCCCGGTTGGCCTCGTCCATCTCCTTCTCGGACTCGGCGTACGGGTCCTCCTCGCCGTGCTTCTTCGGCCGGTCGAGCACATGGTCGCGCTCGACCTCCATCTCATTGGCGAAACCGAGGAGCGCGGGGATCGTGGGCACGAAGACCGACGCGGTCTCACCGCGCCTTCGCGACCGTACGAAACGCCCCACGGCCTGTGCGAAGAACAGCGGCGTGGAGATCGTGGTGGCGTACACCCCCACCGCGAGCCGGGGCACATCGACCCCCTCGGACACCATCCGGACGGCGACCATCCACCGGTCGCCGCTCTCGCTGAACTCGTCGATGCGCTTGGAGGCGCCCGTGTCGTCGGAGAGGACGACGGTGGCCTTCACCCCGGTGATCTCACGGAGGAGTTTGGCGTACGAGCGGGCCGCGTCCTGGTCGGAGGCGATGACGAGCCCGCCCGCGTCCGGGATCGACTTCCGTACCTCGGTGAGCCGCTGATCGGCCGCCCGCAGCACATTGGGCATCCACTCGCCGCGCGGGTCGAGCGCGGTGCGCCACGCCTGGGAGATGGCGTCCTTGGTCATCGGCTCCCCGAGGCGGGCGGCGATCTCGTCGCCGGCCTTGGTGCGCCAGCGCATATTGCCGCTGTAGCTGAGGAAGATGACCGGCCGCACGACTCCGTCACCGAGGGCGTTTCCGTAGCCGTAGGTGTAGTCGGCGGACGAGCGCCGGATGCCGTCCGTGCCCTCCTCGTACGCGACGAAGGGGATCGGGTTGGTGTCCGAGCGGAAGGGGGTGCCGGTCAGCGCGAGCCGCCGGGTCGCCGGGTCGAACGCTTCGAGGCATGCCTCGCCCCAGGACTTGGAGTCACCGGCGTGGTGGATCTCGTCCAGGATGACGAGGGTCTTGCGCTGCTCGCACCGGTTGCGGTGCAGCATGGGCCGCACCCCGACACCGGCGTACGTCACGGCTACACCGTGATACTCCCTGCTGAGCGGTCCCGCGCTGTAGTCGGGGTCCAGCTTGATCCCTATCCGCGCCGCCGCGTCGGCCCACTGCTTCTTCAGATGCTCGGTGGGCGCGACGACGGTCACCTGCTGCACGACATGGTGGTGCAGCAGCCAGGAGGCGAGGGTGAGCGCGAAGGTCGTCTTTCCGGCGCCGGGGGTGGCGACGGCGAGGAAGTCGCGGGGCTGCTCCTGGAGGTATCTCTCCATGGCCCCTTCCTGCCAGGCGCGCAGCTTGCCCGCGGTGCCCCAGGGGGCGCGGCCGGGAAAGGCGGGGGAGAGATGGTGGGAGTGGGAGGCGGTAGTAGTCACGGTCTCCGGTTCGACGCTCGTCCAGGGCTCGGGTGGGGCTCGGGAGTGCTGGGGTACGGGATGGGTGCGGGGTCAGGTCTCAGGGCTCGGGCGGGGGCAGGGCACAGGGCTCGGGCGGGTTTCGGGACTCAGGGCTCGGACGGGGGCAGGGGCCAGGGCACAGGGCTCGGACGGGGTCGGTGTTCAGGGCTCGGGTATGACAACCGGGCCACCCTACCGGTGTGACCGCGCGCTCCCGCCCCGGACGGGGCCGGAGCGTCGCGGGGTGAGACCCGCCTCACAACGCGCCGATCCCGCCGGGTCGGTGGAGCCCGGGCGGGATCGGGAGGTGATCGGGGAGGGGGTTCGCGTGGGGCGAACCGGGTCACATCGCGAGGTCGCGCAACTGGTGCGCGATGGCCTTCACCTCGTCCGCCTCCCCCGTCGCGACCGCGATGACCAGCCGCTCGGCGGCATCGATGTCCGGTCGCAACTGAACGCCGTTCATCGCCAGGAAGGTCACGCACGACAGCCATGCGGTCCGCTTGTTGCCGTCGACGAGGGGATGGTTGATCGCGAGCGACTGGAGCAGCGCCGCCGCCTTGTCCACGAGGTCCGGGTACGCCTCTTCGCCGAACATGGCGGCGGCGGGACGGTGCACCGCGGATTCCAGCAGCCCGGCGTCACGCACCACGACGTCCTGGTCATCGACCGCGTGTCCGGCGATGGCCAGGACGTCTTCCGAAGACAGATAGATGTGCGTCACTTGAGCCGCTCCAGCAGCTCGTGCCACTTGGCCGCCTGCTCCATGGCCGTCTTGCGGACGATCGCCTGCTGAGCGGTGCGGGACAGATAGTCGTCCACTGCCTGGAGCACTATGGCGTGCATGCTCTGGCCCTCCTGCTCGGCACGGGCCTTGAGCGCATCGGTCTGATCGTCACGGAGACGAAGGTTCATAGCCATACCAGAACGGTACCACTTCATGGGGTCACTCTGGTACCACTCAAGCCTCCCGCGCCCGCAGCCGCGTCCCCACCCACGCCCCCACCAGCGCCACCACCGCCATCGGCAGGAACACCGCCGCGAAGGCCGCCGGGTGCGACTCGGTCGCCGCGGAGACCGAGTGGCCGGCCACCGACCCGCCGCCCAGCGCGGCGAAGGCGGCGCCGCCCGCCGCCAGCAGCAGGACGTTCGACAGGCCGTCGGAGATCTGGAGGGCGGCCGAGTTGGCGCCCGCGTCCTCCGGTGCGGAGAGCTTCAGCATCAGCACACTGGTCGAGGCGATGACCATGCCCATGCCGAAGCAGCCGACGCCCCAGGCGACCCCCACGATCCACACCGGCACCCACTCGATCAGGACGCTCGGGGCCGCCGCGATCGCCACCGCGACCAGCGTCATCCCGATGACCATCAGCCGGCCGCGGTACGGCTCCAGGCGCGGCCGGGACTGTACGAACGACCCCAGGGCCCAGGTGGCACCGCCGACGGCGAGGGACAGTCCGGCCAGGGTCGGCGACAGATCTCGCTGGGTGACCAGCATCAGCGGTACGAAGGATTCCGCCGCGATGAAGGACCCGGCGGCGATGCCCCGCAGCAGAATGACGGCCGGCAGCCCGCGCGCCGCCCGGTAGGTGCCCTGGGGCAGCAGTCCGAGTACGGCGGGCACCAGCAGGGCGCCGCCCACGACGGCCGGGAGGAGTGAGAGCCACTTCAGGTCCTGACCCGCGTACTGGAGGAGTCCGGCGCCCAGCGAGATGGCCAGCGCGAGCCGGATGCGCCGGGCGTCGAACGGCGGCCTCCCCGCCGCCGGGTCCGCCGGGCCGGTGGCCATCCGCCGGATCGCGGGCAGCGCGAGGGCGAGCGGGAAGACAACCAGAGGCGGGATGCCGACGAAGACCCAGCGCCAGCCGAGCTGCTCGGTGACCGTCCCGGAGGCGAGCGGCCCCACGACCGAGGGGATCACCCAGCTCGCGGCGAAGGCGGCGAGGATGGCGGGCCGCAGCCGCTCCGGATAGGCGCGGCCGACGATGACGTACATGGCGACGATCACCAGTCCGCCGCCGAGGCCCTGTACGGCCCGCCCGAGGATGAAGCTCCACATCGTGCTCGCGGTCCCGGACAGCAGCAGTCCGACGGCGAAGGCGGAGATCCCGGTGGCGAGCGGACGCAGCGGCCCGTCCCGGTCGGCCCACTGCCCGGACAGGACCATGGCGAAGAGACTGGTGGTGAAGTAGGAGGAGAAGGCGAAGGCGTACAGGCCGATCCCGTCCAGTTCCCGCGCGGCGACGGGCATCGCGGTGCCGACGGCGGTCGCCTCGAAGGCGACGAGCAGGACCACGGCGATGATCCCGATACTGAGCGCCCGGTGCGTCCGCCCCAGAATTCCGCCCGGCGGCTGCTGGTCCGGACGTATCGCCCCGGGTGCGGACGACGGCGGCGTGACCTCGGCGTCACGGGGTTCGGGGGCGGTCATGGCCCAAGAGTAAGGGGCGTGTACCGGCTTGGCCCCTGTCGCTGGGCGGGACCTCGTCTGGTCCCTTGGTCGTACGACTGTGAACGGCGCATGGCAGTCGTGTTGCGGCCCGCGCGGAACCATTGAGCGAGGCGACGGGCACGGCCTACGGTCGGGTCAGCACCGAACGCACCACGAGCAGACGCACAACCGACGACGAACACCGAAGCAAGGAACAAACGGAGCAACGAGCAACGAACAACAGCACGAAACGCATGACCGTGTGCCCGAGTGGCTGAGGGACTCGCCTGCAAAGCGAGGCATGCCGGTTCGATTCCGGTCACGGTCTCCACAAGCGGTACGGACCACGGCCCCGGCGCCCAGGCACCGGGGCCGCTCCCGTGGAAATCACCCCACAGCCACCCGACAGCCACCGGCCGAGCGCCATCAGACCTTCGCCTCGCCCAGCCGCGACAGGATCTCCGCCACCGTCTCGTCCGGGGTCTGCGCGCTGGTGTCCAGCCAGAGGCCGACCCGTGGGGTGAGGCCCCGCAACTCCCGGTCCAGGCCCTCGACGGTCAGGCCCTTCCCGTACCCGGTCTTCGGACGTGCCGCCTCGCGGGCGGCGACCGTCCCGGGGTCCGGGGCGAGGACGACGACGTACAGCGGGCGGGTGCGGACGAGACCGACGTACGAGGGGAGTTCGCCGCCGATGACGATGTCCTGGACGACGGCGGTGAATCCGGCCTCCGCATAGGTGTCCGCCACGGCCGCGGACAGCCGGTAGCGCAGCCGCAGTTGGGCGAGCGCCTCATCGGTGTCGGCGGACCCCATCTCCACCCGGCCGGACACCACCATCCGCCGGAAGACGTCGCCGCGTACGTGTACGGCCCGGGGCAGCCGTTCGGCCAGGGACTGGGCGACGGTCGACTTGCCGGAAGCCATGACTCCGGTGACGAGAACGACGGCGGAACGCGGGGGCTCGGTCATACACCGACGTTAATCCGCGCACGTCCGGGGCCTCAACCCGATTCGAGCGGCGCCGGAGCAGCCACCGGACGCCCGCCCCGGAGCCGCCGCTTCGTCGCCCGTACGGCGGACAGTGCGCGGACGGTACTGCTCAGCGCCCCGCTCTAGGGAGGTGTGCCATCAGGTGTGCCGTCAACTGCTCACGCGGTGCACTGAGGGGAGGAGGAGCCGACCGCGTCGGCGTAGTTGGTGATGAAGTCGCGGGTGGCGGACTCGCCGGGCTTGAGGTGGCTGGTGACGCCCACGATGGCGTACAGCACCGAGTCGGGCTTCTTTGGCTGGGCGCAGGCAACCCTGCCCACGGCTCCGGTTTTCGAGGCGTACGTCTTCCCGCCCTCGGACTCCGTGCCGTCCTTCACGTATGCGTTCAGCCGGGCGACCATGGCGAGCGAACTTCCTCTGTGCCACCACTCCTGACTGGCCTTGAGGACCACCTTGCCGTCGACGGTGACCTCGCATTGCCAGATGCCCTGAGCCGGTGTCCGCTCCGACACCGCGATCTTTTCGCCGCCGGAGAGAAGAGGCGTCAGAAGCTCTGGCTTCACCGGGATCCCGCAGAGCGCTGACGGTGTCTCGTACCCACGATCCGGCTTCTTGTCATCGGACCCTCCTGAACACCCGGAGACGGTGATCCCTAGGGCAAGGACCCCTTCCAATACCGGCGCACGCCGGGCCCGGCCGCTTCGGCCGGGCCGGTAAAGCTCGTTCTCCATCGCTGACACCATCGGTCCGCTTCCGTCTCTGGGTGGCTGAGTGGACACCTAGATATCCGTTTTGAGGTCCATGCCCATCTGCGAGACATTGGAATGAGCCTGGTCGAATCCGATACGCGTTCCGGCGGAGGACCAGTCGGCCACGATATTCGCGTACGGAGCGTTATGAGCCTGCGCGGCGGTCTCGGCTGCGAACTGGTTCAACTTGATGTTGTCCTGCATGCTCTGTTCCCACTTCTTACCCGCCTGGCCCGCTGCCTCGTCGCCCTTCTTCGACTCCTGCCCCTGGAAGAACTCTTCGAGGACCATGCTGCTGACCGTGCTGGCGGCACCGCCCGCGACCGCGCCGCCGATCGGGCTGGCGATGAAGGACACTCCGACGCCGATCCCCGTGCCGATACCGCCCGAGACCGCGTTCTTCCACTGGTTCATCGACTGTGCGTACTTCTCGTCGCTCTCGTGCGCCGGGCCGAGGATTGCTTCCTGACGGCCGATGGCCAGTGTCCCGCCGATCTCACCGGACCGGGTCGAGATCTCCGTGACCGCGAACTGCGGCCCTGCCGGATGGCGCTGCCCCTCGGGGAGATCGGGGTTCAGGTGGTAATCCATGAGGTTGGCCATGTACGCCTTCTGGCCCAGTTCGACCCGGGCGAAGCCGTCGGGATCCTGTCCGACGGTGACCAGGAATCGGGACAGATCACTGTGGCTCATCTCGGCCTGCGCGCCCGCGATGGGATAGAGGATGTTGGTATTGCCCAGCTTGTCGTCCGACAGCGCCCGGTTGACGTCGGGCAGGTACTCCGCCGTCATCTGGCCGAGGCTGTCGGACATCACACCGCGGTCCGTGAGGCGCGTGTTGTCGTCGGAGACCGAGGCGACGACCTTCTCCATCAGATCCGCCTGCTCCCTGGAGTGCGGGGGCAGATCGGGTGAGGCTGGCTCACCGGCCGGATGACCGGTCGTCGCGGCTTCCAGGGCCTCGCCGAGAGCGTTGTAGTTCTCCTCGCTCTTCTTCCTGTCCTCGTTCCAGTCCTCGGGCCACTTCCGCTCCTCGAAGAGGTACTCGAAGTTGGACAGTTCCCTCTTCTTTCCGTCCTCCTTGAAGTTGTGGTCCTCGTCCTTGGACACATAAGTACTGTTGAAGAACTCGGTGGCGGCGCCGGGGCTGTGCGAAAGCGCCTTCATGAACCCGGTCATCGGGTCCTTGCCGCCGTCCGTCCCGGTGTGATTGAGGGGCGGGCCGCCACCGCCCATCTGATGCCAGAGCCCGTTGAAGCTGCGTCCGTTTCCGGTCCGCTGCTTCTCCGCTTCGACCAGTTCCTTGCCGTACGAGGTGAGGAACTTGTCGTCGTAGTCGCCGTGCCGCAGCAGACTGCTGATCACGATGAACCCGGGCTGGCTGGTGCGGCTGGTGGTGATCTGCTCCTTGCCCAGCGCCGTCATGTCCCTTTCCCACTGCTGCATGGCCGGGCTGTCGGACTGGGTCGCATTGGCGAGGGTAAGGCTCAGATTCTGCTGCAGCGCGCCATAATCCTTGTACTTGTCCCGCAGCTCATGGTTCTCGGCGAAGTCATGGATTCCCGCCCAGAACTGTGCGGTTCCCTTGGGCCCGAGGTCGGTGGCGAACTTCTCGGCGAAGAGGTCGTCGTCCTTGTATTTCTCCAGCTCACGGTTGAGCTGGTCGAACTCCTCCTTGGAGAGGTTCTTCGGGTCCTTGGCGAGGCGGGCCATCTCCTCGGCCTTCTTCAGTGCCAGCGCCGCGCCGTCCCGGTCCTGATAGGTCGCGTCGGAGAATCCGTACGGCGCCTGATTGACGATCGCCACCAGCACCTGCGCGGCAGTCGTGTCGCTGTCGGTCGCCTTCTGCAGGATGGCCTGCACCTCGTCGCGGAGTGCGGTGACGTTCCCCTCCGTGTGCTGGGGAACGGTGGTCCCCTTGGCGGCGCGGTCCGGGTGGATGTTCATGGTGACGGTGAAGCCGCCGTCACCGGTGCCGACGACGGTGAGGTTGTTCTTCAGCCCGCGCTCGATGGCGTCATTGAGCTTGGTCTTGCAGTCGACCAACTCACTGTGGGTGTCGCGCAGGATGTTGCGAATCGTGGTCGCCTGCGTCGCCGCGTCGCCGAATTCCTTCGTCGTCTTGGTGATGAACTCCCGGGTCACCGTGGCGTTCACTCCCGACCAGTTGGCCTTCTTGGCCCGCCCGTCCAACTGGGAGTTGGCGTCCCGCTTCAGCTCCTCAAGCTTGGTGATCATCGCCGACCAGTCCTCGACGGCCGTGCCGAGCTTCGAGAAATTACCGAACCGCAGTGCTTCGAGGTCCATCAGCGCTGCGTCCCCTCGTCAAATCCCTGGTCCAGTTCGGCGAATTTGAATCTGGTGGCGATATAGACCTCGTCCCCCGCATGTGCCTTCTGCGAGTAGTCGAGGTGGTTGGAGATATGCGCACACGCCTCCAGCAGGGTGTTCACCTGCTCGTTCCACTTGTCGGTCACCGTCGCCAGGGCACCGCCGAGCGCGAAGTCCGGCTTCAGGGACCCGGCGGCGGCGTAGCTGTTCTGCTTGGCGTGATCGCCGTCCGTGTCCAGCCGTGTGTAGAGCTTGTACGCCTCGTCCCCGATGGCCGCCAGATCCGCTTGGGTGACCTTCAGATCACCTTCGACCGGGGGTGGGGCGGACCCGCCACCACCACCCGGGTCGAGCAGCTTGTTGAGACGCATCGACACACCCGCTGACGCGTCGGCACGCGCGGTGGCCCATTCCTCGTCGAACGACATGACTTCCCCGTTGATACGTCTCGATGGCCGGCTGACTGGTGGTACGTAGGATGCGGGAGGAGCCTGCCGCTCACGGCCGGCCGGGATACTGCGGATTCTGCCCCTGACCGTTCCCCTGACCGGTCGGCGGCGGCCCGTAACCGGGCTGGTTCTGCCCATAGGGCGGCGGCTGCTGAGGATAGTACGGCTGCGGCTGCTGCTGGGGGTACGGAGCCGTCCCCGCAGGCACCGCAACAGGCTCGGCCGCACGCCGCCGCGCACGGATCACCGGCACCGCGACCGCCGCACCGATCAGCACAGCGGCACCCACCCCGAGCGCGATCCAGAGCCCACTGCCACCGCCGTCCTCCTTCTCCGCGACCGGGGCAGCGGAATCGGCCTCGCTCTTGTCCTTCCCGGCAGCCGCTTCGGCAGCGGCGGACTTGGAAGCCCCAGGGGCGGGTGCCTTCGGAGCCGCCGCGGCCAGATCAGGAAGCGGGTACTCATCGGCAGGGCCGGGATCCCCCGGTGTCTTGAGAGCGATCCGGGGCCGTACCACTCCGTACCCGATGAAGTCGGTTCGCTTGTCTCCACTCGCGGCCGCACCCGCCGTGTTGAGCATGACGCGGAGAACCTGGTTGTTGGTCCAGTCGGGGTGCTTGGACCAGATGAGGGCGGCGGAGGCGGCGGCGAGGGCTGTCGAGTTACTGGTGCCGTCTCCATCGCAGAGTGTGGTCGGGCTGCAGGCAGATACTGTCTTGACCGCAGGTGCCGCGAAATCAACCTCCTGACCAGTCTGCGACTTCTTCCACCAGTTGATCGTCTTGTCCACGCCCCCGACTCCGACCACTCCAGGGGTGGCCGCTGGGTACTCAGGGGAATTGCCCTTATCGGCAGTGTTTCCCACTGCGGCAAAGATCAGTTTATTCTTACTGAGGGCGTACTTCACTGCTTGCGTGAGCTCGGCAGATCCCGAGTCCTTCTGCCCCATCGAGATACTGATGATCTGGGCAGATGAATCGGCTGCATAGCGGATCGCCCTGCTCATGTCACGAGCATAGGCAGTTCGGGAGTCCTGTCCGAACTGCTCCTCGTTGTAAGGCATCCGGATGGGAAGAATCTTGGCATCGGGGGACAGCCCCCAGGAACCGGTCTGCGGCCCGCGCCCACCAGTTCCAGCGATCAGCGTGGCCATGTGCGTCCCGTGATTGGCGATGTCGTTGTTCTCATCGCCATCCATCTGGGAATAGTCCATCCCCTTCAGTACACGGCCTTTGAGATCTGGCAGCGCATCATCAACACCGGAGTCTATGAGAGCGACCGTCATCCCCTTGCCGGTACTGGTCTTCCACATCTCCGGCGCGCGCATCACCTCGAGGTGCCATTGCTCGGAGCGCACACTCTCAGCATGGGCCGGAGTCGCCGCGATACCCACCAGCAGCAGTCCCAACACCCCCGAGACCAGGGGGCGGTGTCGGCTCATTCGACTGATGTTGGTAGGCATCTGCTGTCCTTGACCTGTTCTTCTCTGTGGGGGGTCAGTCGATTACAGGTGGCACTACCCGGCGGCTGCCCTGCTGCCAGGTCTCTTCCTCTTCCACGAGATAATCGGGGCGCTCGCCGTCCTCGTCCTCACGACGCGGATGGGGCCTGTTGGTCCCGGCACCGGCCATGCCGGTCCGGCCCGCCTGATCCGCGCTACCGCCCCGGACCAGACCCGAACCGCCCGGCGTGAACGGACGCCCGCTCGCCTGCCCGGGCTGCTGTGGACGGCCGCCGACCACGCCGCCGGTCTCGGACGCCAGCCTCCGGCCACCGGAGATACCACTCTGTCCAGTTCCTCCCATGGGGCCACCGTGCATGCCGCCCGGCATTCCGGCCATCCCACGGCCCATCTGGCCTCGGGTCCCCGTGGTGCCCTCGCCACCAATCACCGTGCCACGGGGGAGAGCACCTGCCGGACGGCCGGCACTCGGCCCCGTAGTCGGTGAGACAGGACGACCGCCGACAATCCCGTCGGCCCGCGCCATCGGTAGCCTCGGCACGGCTCCTCCTCCACCGGGACCCACGCCCCTGGCGAAGGGAGCCGATTTGGTCCCGCCACCACCACCGCCGAACGCAGGCGGTATCACACCTGGTGGGACGACAGCCGGCGGCACGTTACCTACACCGTCGGGCCTGCCACCGGGCGGAAGGACGCCGGGGCCCGGCGCTGTGACGGGCGCCTCAGGCGTGGCAACACTGTCGATGCCCATACCCACCGGCCGGTCCGGCACCGGGGATACGGAGGGCACGACGGCCGGCGGAGCAATCTGGCCCACCTGCTGTTCCGGGCGGCTGACCGAGACCGCGGAGGCGGGCGAGTTTCCTTCGGCCTGTGTCCTGCCCTGGGTGGCGCGGGTCTCGGGGCTGTCGGACGCACTACGGGAGCGGGCACGGTCGGTCGTTCCGACGCTCCTCGACGTTCGTGCCGACTGGCGGTAGCCCCGCTCTCCCTCCATGTCACGCCATCTTCCGTTCAACTGCGCCGGAGGCGGAAACGTCGGCGGTTCCAGGCGATTGATCTGCTCCCCGGACTGCGTATACGTCTCTCCGAGCTTCCGCAGCCTGTCCACACTCGCCAGCCTGGCCGCCTCCATGCCCGCCCGGGCCAGATCCATGTCCGACTTGGCGTCCTTCGCCGCGTCCTTCCCGGCGCCCGGGTCATGAACGGCCGCATTGTGCGTCTTCTTGGCGTCGCCGTAGTCGGACTGTGCCGCAGACGCGGACTTCTTCAGCTCGTCCAGGCCGGACTGGGCCTCGGCGATGGCCTGGGCGACATCGGTCATCCACTTGCCCGCGCCCTTGGCGTACTCCCCCAGGCGCAGGGTGGCGTTGGCCGTTTCGTTGGCCCAGTCCTTGAAGGCGTCGCCGCCCTCGCCCTCCCACTTCACCAGCGGGACACGGAGCTTCAGGTCGTCCGCGATGTCCTGAATGGCCTCGGATGCTTTGGACAACTTGGCGGCGATCGTCATCGCCGTTTCCTTGTTGGCGGGTGTGAGCAGCGCCAGCAGCTGTTCCGTCGTCATCGATTCGAAAGGAGTCTTGCCCGCAGTCGGTTTCCCACCGCCCGGCTTACCCATTGTGTGTCACCCCCGTGGTGTCTGGCAGCACTACGCCTGTCCCTTGCCGACAGCCCCAGCACCGGTCTGGGACTGCGGGCTGCTGTTACGGTTCCCGCTGTCCTTGCCCGGGTCACGGCTCTCGTCGTACCGCGCCTCGATCTCCGCGTTCAGCTTCTGCATCCGCGCCCGGATGTCGTCGTCGATGTTCTGGTAGCCGGTCTGGGAGGCGTGAATCGCGAGCGTCATGCTCTCGATCTGGAGCCCCAGGGTCTTCGACAGGTTCTGCAGCTCTTCGTGGACGACGTTGTACGACGCGTGCAGGAACTCGGCTTCCTTGAAGCCGGTGCCGCCCAGGCTGCTCTGCGTCAGGCGGTCCTCGCCGACCTTGTCGTGCGCTGCGGGGGATTTGTTGAACTCGATGAGGAGTTCATCGACCCGCTTCTTGAAGTTGTCCATCTCGCCGAGTTCGACGAGCAGGTTCCCCACTGCTCCGGCGGCTGCCGCGACGGCTCCGCCCACACCCGGTACCAGGCTGAGCGCGCCGAACGGCCCGAGCGGCCCCGCCCCGTTGTCCTCCGCCACGAACGCCTCCCCGTTGACATGCGTCTACGGGAATCACTGTACCGAGGGGCACCGACAGCACGCACCCCTGGATTGCATCTGCAACCGGCATACAGGGTTACGAGTTGGGAACAGCCACCGCCGCCTGGGGCCGGATGGGGAGGCGGTTGATCGGGCGGCCGGTGGCGGCGCGTACCGCTGCGGCCACCGCGGCGGGGGAAGTGACCACCGGGGCCGCGCTCGCGGCTTTCGCCCCGAAGGGGGCGACGACGTCCCGTTCCTCCACGAGTTTCACGATGCGAATGTCCGGGGCGTCCAGGGATGTCGGGAGTGCGTAGCCGGTGAGGTCGGGGTGGCGGACGAGACCGCGGGCGGTGCGGAGGTTCTCCGTCAGGGCGGTGCCGACGCCGAGGGTGATGCCGGCCTCGATGCGGGTGGCGAGCTGGGCGGGGTTGAGCACGCGGCCGACGTCCTGGGCGACGGCCATCTCGACCACGCGGATCGAGCCCAGTTCGATGTCGACGTCGACCACGGCCCGTACGGCGCAGAAGGCCATGCCGACGAAGGCGTCGCCCTGCCCGGACTCGTCCAGGGGCTCGGTGGGGTGGGGGCGGCACTGGGCGGTGGCCCACAGTTCCTTGCCGTCCAGCGCCTCGGTCACCGTGACCGACAGCACACCGTCGTACGAGGTGATCTTGCCGTCGGTGATCTGGAGCAGCTCGGTCGACATTCCGAACTTGTGGGCCAGCGGCTGGAGGAGCTGGGTGCGCACCATACGGGCCGCGCGCTCGACCGCGCCGCCGGATACCCAGGTGTGGCGGCCGTGGGCCGCCGGTCCCGCGGGGGGCTGGTCGGTGTCGACGGAGGCGACGTGGACCTCGTCGATGCCCAGGGTCTCCTGGACGATCTGGCGGGCGAGGGTGGAGAAGCCTGAGCCGGTCTCGACGGCCGCGCAGATGACGGTGGCGACGCCGTCGTGGACCTTGACGGTGGCGGTGGAGACCTCGTCGGCGCCCTCGGCGCCGAGCATATGGACCATGCCGAGGGCATAGCCGACGCCGCGCCGCACCGCGCCGGGCTCGCCCGCGCCCTCAGGGCCGCCGGGCAGGAGCCAGTCGTCCTCGGGGGAGTCCTTGGGCAGGGCGGGGAGCGGGAAGTCCCGTACGGCCTGGAGCAGTTCGGCGACCGGGGCGGGGCAGGTGATGGTCTGGCCGGTGGGGATGATGTCGCCGGTCGCCAGGGCGTTGCGGAGGCGGATCTCGGTGGGGTCGAGCCCCAGTTTGACGGACAGCTTGTCCATCTGGGCCTCGTAGGCGGCGCAGACCTGCATGGCGCCCTCGCCGCGCACATGGCCCGAGGGGGGGTTGTTGGTGCGGACCGCCCAGCCCTCGATGAACGCGTGGGGGACGACGTAGGGCCCGCAGGCGAACGCGACCGCGGCGGCGAGGGATTCGGACGAGGAGTCGGCGTAGGCGCCCGCGTCCAGCAGGAGCTGCGCCTCGACCTTGACGAGCCGGCCGTCGGCGTCCGCGTGGTGGCGGTAGCGCAGCAGGGTGGGGTGGCGGTGGGCGTGGCCGAGGAAGGACTCCTCGCGGGTGGCGGTCAGTTTGACCGGGCAGCCGGTCCTGAGGGCCAGCAGGCCGAGGGGGAGCTGGAAGCCGGGGTCCTCGCGGTCGCCGGTGGCGCCGGGGACTCCGGTCACGACGACCTTGACCCGGTCGGGTTCGAGACCGAAGCAGTTGGCGGCCAGATCGCGGTCGGTGTGCGGGTCGGTGGAGGCGACGTACAGCTCGACGCCGCCGTCCGGGCGCGGTACGGCGAGGCCCGCCTCCGCACCGATGGGGGCCGGGTCCTGGCGGCCGATGCGGTAGAGGCCCTCGACGATGACCTCGCCGGTGATGTCCGGGTCGCCGTATCGCAGGGGGATATGGCGGATGAGGTTGCCGTCGGGGTGCAGCGGCTCGGCGGCGAACGCCTGCTCGGGGTCGGTGACCGGGTCGAGCACCTCGTACTCGACGGTGATCGCCGCGGCGGCGAGGCGTGCGGTGTCGGGGTGGTCGGCGGCGACGGCGGCGATGGCCTCGCCGTGGTGGCGGACGAGTTCGGAGGCGAAGACGGGACGGTCGGCGATGCGCCTGCCGTACGCGCCGTCGCCGGGGATGTCCTGGTGGGTGACGACCGCGCGTACGCCCGGCATGGCGTGCGCGCCGGCGGTGTCGATGGAGAGGATGCGCGCGTGAGGGTGCGGGGAGCGGAGGATCGCCGCCCACAGCAGGCCCTCGGCCCACAGGTCGGAGGCGTAGGGGAAGGTGCCCTCGGTCTTGGCCCGGGTATCCGCCGGGGGGAGGGAGACTCCGAGACCGTGCGCCGGCGGCTCCGGCCGGGGGGAACCCCCGGTACGGGGTGCCGCGCTGGTGGCCGCGTCGTTGCTCACGCCATGCCTCCGTCGTGCGGATGGGCCTCGTGCGGGTGGGCCTGCACACTACCGGCACCGGGCGGCGCCTGGTGCGGAATGCGGGCGTCCGGGCCCGACTCCGCGGCCTCGGACGCCGCGGCGGCACTCGCCTCCCGCCCGGTGACCACTTCCCGTACGGCGTCGAGGACGCCCCGGTAGCCGGTGCAGCGGCAGAGATTGCCGCACAGGGCCTGGCGGGCCTCCAGTTCGGTGGGGCTGTGGTTGCCCTCAAGGAGGTCGTGGACGGTCATGGCCATGCCGGGGATACAGAATCCGCACTGGACGGCTCCGCAGGCCGCCAGGGCCCGCTGGACGTCGGAGGGTTCACCGTCGACGGCGAGTCCTTCGACGGTACGCACCTCGGAACCGGCGGCGGTCGCGGCGGGGACCAGACAGGAGGCGACGAGCCGGCCGTCGACCTGGACGTTGCACGCGCCGCACTCGCCCTGGGAGCAGCCGTCCTTGGCTCCGGCGAGGCCGAGGCGCTCGCGCAGGACATAGAGCAGGGACTCGCCGATCCAGGCGTCGGTGACCGGGCGGTCGGTGCCGTTGACCCTCAGGACGTACGAGGTCGGCGGGTGCTCGTCGGCGCTGGTGGCCGTGGCCGTCATCGGACCGGGCTCGGCGGCGGGTACGGAATCCGTGGCGGTCACCGGCTCGGCGGCCGGTACGGCCGTCTGTTCGGGAGGCGGCGGGCCGGCGGGTGCCGGAATGACAGGTGCCGGAACGGTGGGTGGTGCCGGGTCGGGTCCGGCCGCGACCGCCGGTTCCGGGGCGGCGTCCTCAGGGGCGGCATCGGAGACGGCGGCTGTCTCGGTCCCGGGGTCGGCCGCGGGAGCGGCCTCGGCTTCGCGGGCCCGCTCCGCCTCCTCCGTACCGCCGTCCGCGGTCCGTTCGTCGGCGGGGTCACCGGCGACGGCGCGGTCCTCAGGGTCCCGCTCGTCGGCCGGGGGCTCCTGGGACGCCTGCGGCGCCTGCGCTTCGGACGCCAGCCGCGCTGGCCGCACTGCCCGCGCTTGCAGGGGAGGGTCCACCGCTACGGGACGTTCCTCGCCCGGGTCCTCCGCCCGCCCGGCTTCATCCGCTTCATCCGCAGCAGACGCGTGCTCGACCGGTGCCTCGTCGACCAGAGGCGTTTCCACGGGCTCCGGTTCGGGTACCGGCGCGTCCTCGGCCGGGGCGGTCGGCGCGACCGGAGCCGCCGCTGCGGCCCGCTCGGCCTCCTCGGCCGGGGCGGCCCCTTCGGCCGGTGCCGTCGCGGGCTCGGCCGACTCGGTGTGCTCGCCTCGCTCGGTGTGTTCGGCGTGTTCGGCGTGTTCCGGCGCCCAGGGCGCGGGCGCACCGCCGGGC